>NZ_JBHWZJ010000080.1:0-24233 GCF_042728415.1 Streptomyces sp. NPDC060198
GCCCGTGTCCCCCGCGACACGGGCAGCCCGCTCGCGACCGCGCACGAGGGAGACCACCATGAGACGGACAACCCGAAGGAGACCGTTGGTGAAGGCTCGGCCCCTCGTCGCCCGCTGGGGCGGGTTCGTACACCGACGCACCCTGGTCGCCGACACCGTCCTCGCCCTCTTCCTGTTCGTGGTGATGCTCACCGGAGGCGTCGCCACCAGCACGCACCCGGACGACGGCAGTCAGTGGATCTGGGGCGCGGTGCTCGGCGGTGTGGGCAGCCTGGCACTGCTCGTCCATCGCCGGCACCCGCGCGGCACGGTCCTGGTCACCGCCGCGTGCGCCGCCGGGGCCACGGCCGTGGGGTTCCTCCTGACGCCGCTGGTGCTCGGCCCGCTGATGGTGTCGCTGTACTGGTTCGGTCGCGACAGGAACCGGCACGAGGCCTTCCGGTGGGCGGTCGCGGTCGCCCTGCTGCTGGTGGGGGTGTCACTGTTCGAGGACACGGCGAACTACTCGTTCCTGCTCCAGACCGTCAACCCGGTCGCCTGGCTGCTGCTGATGCCCTATGTGGGAGGCGCCGTCCAGCTGCGCCGGGCGTACCTCGACGCGGTGGAGGCGCGGGCCGTGTTCGCCGAACGGACCCGCGAGGAGGAGGCCAGGCGCCGGGTGGACGAGGAACGCATCCGCATCGCCCGCGACCTGCACGACGTCGTCGCCCACCACATGACCCTGGCGAACGCGCAGGCGGGCACGGCTGCCTATCTCGCCCGCCGCAACCCGGACCCGCGGGTCACCCGGGTCCTCGAAGAGCTCGCGGGCACCACCTCGGCGGCGCTGCGCGAGCTCAAGGCGACCGTGGCGGTGCTCCGGGACGCCGGTGAGACCGACTCCCCTCTCGAACCGGCCCCGGGACTGGAGGATCTGCCCGGTCTCACTCGGTCGTACGCCCCGACGGGACTCAGGGTGGCCCTGAGCACCGAGGGGGACCCGCTCCCGGTCTCGTCCGGGGTGGGCCTCACCGCTTACCGGATCGTCCAGGAAGCCTTGACGAACGCGGCCAAGCACGCGCACACCGATGCGGCTGCCGTGACGTTGCGCTACGACCGCGACCGCATCGTGGTGACCGTCACGGACGACGGTCCCGCCGGTGCCCAGGAACGCCCGCGGACACCGGCCGGGGCGCCCTCGGGGTTCGGACTGCTCGGCATGCGCGAGCGCGCCCAGCTCGTCGGCGGCACACTGACCGCGGGACGCCGGGAAGCCGGCTTCTCGGTGGTGGCGGAACTCCCTCTGCTGCCTGGCGAGCTGAGCGCGAGCGACCCTACTCCCGAACAGGACCCCACCACGTGACCTGCACCGTTGTACTGGCGGACGATCAAGGCCTGCTGCGCGCGACGTTCCGTATGCTCATCGAGTCCACCGACGACCTCGTGGTCGTCGCCGAGGCGTCGGACGGGGCGGCGGCGGTGGCAGCGGTGCGCACCCACCGTCCCGACGTGGTCCTGATGGACATCCGCATGCCGGGAACCGACGGTCTGGCGGCCACCGAGGCCATCTGCTCCGACCCGGATCTGGCTCCCACCCGGGTCCTGATCCTGACCACCTTCGAGACCGACGAATACGTGGCCCGCGCGCTGCGCGCCGGGGCGAGCGGTTTCCTCGGGAAGGACGCGGACCCCGACACCCTGCTCGACGCGATCAGGACCGTGGCCGCGGGAGAGGCACTCCTGTCGCCGGTGGCGACCCGTTCGCTGATCGCCTCGTTCGTCGGGACGCCGCCGCCGTCGCCGCCCGCCGACGCGGACGCGCTCGGCGGGCTCACCCCCCGGGAGCGGGAGGTGGCGGTACTGGTCGCCGAGGGGCTCTCCAACCACGAGATCGCCGAACGGCTCTTCCTCAGCCCACTGACCGTGCGCACCCACGTCCACCGCACGCTCGCGAAGACGCACTCCCGCGACCGGGCGCAGTTGGTCGCGCTGGCCTACCGGACGGGGCTGGTCCGGCCGCCCGCGTGACCCGGCGCCGGTTCGTCCGGCACCGGGCTCCGGGGCGTCAGCGCTTCACGGCGCGCAGGACCACGAACTTCGGGTCACCCGCGACGGTGGTGCAGTTGCCGAAGATCCGGCGCAGCTGCGTGTGGTAGCCCAGGTGCCGGTTGCCGACGACCCAGAGTTCGCCGCCCTGCCGCAGCGCGGTGCGCGCGCCGTGGAACATGTTCCGGGCGGTGGCGTCGGTGGTGGCCAGGTGGGAGTGGAACGGCGGATTGGTGAGGACCAGGTCCACGCTGCCGGACTCCACGTCGGTCAGCACGTCGCCGACGACGAACGACGCCTCGCGGCCGGGCTCCGTACCTGCCCGGAAGGTCTCCTCGGCGGAGGCGACGGCCTGGTACGACTCGTCCGTGAAGAGGACGGAGGCTTCCGGGTTGGCGAGCGCCGCCGCGAGGCCGACGACCCCGTTGCCGCAGCCGAGGTCGACGACCCGGTCGGGGCCGGAGCGCGTGGGCAGGTGCTTCAGGAAGAAACGGGTGCCGATGTCGAGCCGCTCGGCGCAGAAGATGCCGGCGTGGTTGACGGCCGTGCGGCCTGCGGCGGTTCCGATGTCCGCGGGGAGTTCGTACCGCAGCGGCCAGGGGCTGGGCGTACGGGTCGGGGCGGGGTCGGGAGTGGAGAAGATCAGCCGGGCTTTGCGGACCGCGAGCGAGGTGCGGGTCGGACCGACGATGCGCTCGAAGAGCTTGAGCGTGGAGGTGTGGATCTCCTTGACCATGCCCGCGCCGATGACCACGGTGCCCTCGTGGAGAGAGGGCGCGAGGCGGTGCAGCTGGTCCTCCAGGAACGCCAGGCTCTTCGGCACGCGCACGAGCAGGACGTCGATCCGGTCCGGCGGGGTGTCGCGCGACGACAGCAGGCGCACCGCCCCGGGGTCGACACCGTTGCGGGCGAGGTTCGCACGGGTGGCGCACTGCGCCAGGAAGGAGTCCGAGATCTGTACGGGCCTGTGCCGCGCCAGCACCGTGGAGAGCGCGCCCCAGCGGTCGCCCACCACCACGACGGTTCCGGAGAGATCGACCGGACCGGCCGGTCCGGCTTCACCGGGTTCCGCCGGGCCGTCCAGTCGATTGAGGAGGTACTCGTCGGCGGCGTCCCAGGCGCGGAAGGGGTCGCGCGGGTGCTCGGGGAAACGGGCCAGGTCGACGGGGCCCTGTGACGTCGTCAAACAGTTCATTGTGCGTTCAGGCTAACCCGGGAGGGAGCACCCGCCGCGCCGGGCACACCCGTCCCGGAACCCGCCGGCCTCAGGGCAGGCGCTTGTCGATGGCCGAACGGCCCTCCTCCGCGAGTGTGCGCCTGGCCCATTCCAGACTCTCCGGTGTCACGTCCCGGCCCGACGCGAGGACCAGGTCCTCCGGAGTGGGATGGTCCACCGCTCCGGTGTGGAGCAGCCGGTCCGGCGTGACCTCCTCACGCGTGATCGCCCGTGCGTCACGCGTGAGGTATATGGATTCGGGATCTTGGCTCATGCCGCCTCCTCGTCCTTTCGCCAATTCTCGCGCCGTGACGCGACACGCGCATCCGAGGCCCGCCGGGGACCGTTGCCGGGAACCTCGGCGGCGACCGCCGAGGGGCGAACACGACGGACGCGAGCGCGGAACGCAACGACGGACACGACGGATGCGGCGGACACGACGGATGCGGCGGACACGACGGATGCGACTTCTGATGCGACAGAGGCCGAAGGGACCGGCCACCACTTGACCTGCACATGATGATTACGTTCCGTTCATGCATGGAGTACGGCGCGCATGGAAGGCTGCCGAACAGATCGCCCTTCACATGACTGCCGCATCCCCTCCCTCCCCCACGAATCAGAGGGTGGCCGCAGTCCTTCCCCTCCCGGAGAGGACACCCCACATGTCCCGTCAGCCAAAAATCTACGCGCGTCCACTCCTGGCCGCCCTCGCCTCCGTCGCCGTTCTCGCCGGCACCGGCGCGGCCGCCCCGGCCGACAGCACCCCGGCGCCCGTCGCCGCCACCACCGCGTCCGTCGCCCTGGACGACACCTATTACGCCAACGCCCTCGGCAAGTCCGGCACCGCCCTCAAGGCAGCCCTGCACACCATCATCAGCAGCCAGACCAAGGTCTCCTACAGCCAGGTCTGGGAGGCGCTGAAGGACACCGACGAGGACCCTGCCGACCCGGACGACGTCATCCTGCTGTACACCGGCGAGTCCCAGTCCGAGGACGACAACGGCGGGAACGTCGGCCAGTGGAACCGTGAGCACGTCTGGGCCAAATCGCACGGCGACTTCGGTACGGCGACCGGCCCCGGCACCGATCTCCACCACCTGCGCCCGGCCGACGTCCAGGTCAACTCCATCCGGGGCAACAAGGACTTCGACAACGGCGGCAGTCAGGTGTCCGGCGCTCCGGGCAACTACACCGACAGCGACTCCTTCGAACCCCGCGACGCCGACAAGGGCGACGTCGCACGGATGATCCTCTACATGGCGGTGCGCTACGAAGGCGACGACGCCTGGGCCGACCTGGAGCCCAACGAGAAGGTGAACAACGGCTCGGCGCCGAACATCGGCAAGCTCTCGGTTCTGAAGGAGTGGAGCCAGGAGGACCCGCCGAGCGCGTTCGAGAAGAACCGCAACGAGGTCATATACACCCAGTACCAGCACAACCGGAACCCGTTCATCGACCACCCGGAATGGGTCGAGTCGATCTGGTAGACCCGCCGCTCCGGGCCGGCACCGCCATCGGCCGGTGGCGGCCCGGAACACGGCCGGACGGCGGGCTCGCCGTTCGTTCAGGTCTCCCGCTCGCCGTCCTCCCGCGCACACCGCGCCACGGCCTCGTCGCGCGAGGGAAAGTTCGGCGGTCCGGCGGACGGCGGGCCGTCGCCCCCGGACCGCGCACCACCGGCGGAGGCCGGGAATCCGTCACCGGACGCGCCGCCGACGCCGTACGGGGCGCCCAGCCGCCCGGCCGGATCGACCAGGGCCACGTGGTGGCCCGCCCGCTCCAGCCGGGCGAGCCCCTGCCGGAGCATCGCGTACGCCACCGGCTCGATCCCGTTCACCTGCCGCAGATCCAGCACCACGGACGGGGCACCGCCGGAGCCGGCCTCGTCGAGTGCGTACAGCACCCGCTCGGCGGCGGTGAAGTCCAGCGACCCCTGAGCGGCCACGACCGCCACCCGCCCTTCCTCCCCCCGGCCGCTGCCGGGCGGCGGATCCTCGCCCGTGGTGACGAGTGTGACGGTGGACCCGGGCAGCGCGGGGTTGAGCATCAGATGGAGTCCGAGGCGTTCCGAGAGGGCGGCGAAGGCGGCCCGCCCGCGCACCGAGGTGCCCGCGGCGTCGAGCGGCGGGCTGTAGGCGGCGAGCCCGAACCGTGCGGGCCCCGCGGCGATCAGACCGCCCGAGACCCCGCTCTTGGCCGGCAGCCCCACGCGCAGCAGCCACTCCCCCGACGCGTCGTACATCCCGCAGGTGGCCATGACGGCCAGCACCTGGGCCGCGACCTCCTCGGACACGACCCGGTCCTCCGTCACCGGGTTGACACCGCCGTGCGCCAGGGTGGCCGCCATGACCGCGAGGTCCACGGCGGTCACCCGTACCGCGCACTGCCGGAAGTACGTACCGGTGGCGGTGAGCGGATCGACGGGGAGCCCTCCGGCGCTGCGGACGAGGTAGGCGAGCGCCCGATTGCGGTCACCGGTCGCGGACTCGGAGCGGTACACCGCCTCGTCGACGTCCAGGGAACGTCCCGCGAACCGGCCCAGGAACGTCAGGATGCGCTCGAACCTCGGATGCTCCGGGGTGTCGGGGACCAGCGAGGAGGCGACCAGGGCGCCCGCGTTGACCATGGCGTTGGCCGGCCGGCCGGTTCCTCGCTCCAGGCTGATGGCGTTGAACGCCTCCCCGCTGGGCTCCGACCCGACCCAGGCCGACACCTCGTCCAGCCCCAGCTCGGCCAGCGCAAGGGCGTAGACGAACGGCTTGGACACGGACTGCACGGTGAAGGGTGTGCGCGCCTCGCCCGCGCTGTAGACGTGACCGTCCATGCTGACCAGGGCGAGCCCGAAGGCGTCCGGGTCGGCCCGGGTCAACTCGGGGATGTAGGAGGCCACCTCGCCCTGCCGCATCCCCGCGAACCGGGCCCGCAACTCGCCGAGGGCGACGGTCACCGCACCGGCGGCTCCCGGTCCGGCGCCGTCCGAGGGAAACGGTGGCCCGGACGGCACGCCGGACACGGACCGCGCTCCGGGCCGCTCCGCGCCGGACGGACTCACCTGTCCCCGTCGGTCGCTCCGGGCCCGGCCGCGTCACCGGGGGTTCCCGCGCCACCGGCGTCGTCCTCGGCGAAGACGCTGCGGAGCCTCTCCTCGCTCGCGGCGTCCAGGTTGCTGTGGAGAAGTTCGGCGCCGCCGCCGGGGAGCGCGGCCCCGATGCGGTCGGTGATCTCGTTCATGGTGAGCAGGAAGAGCGCGGAAGTCCCGGGCGTGACCTGCTCCTTGACCTCACTGATGAAGTCGTCGTCGATCCCCACGTCGGCGAGCTTGCCGCCCAGCGCCCCGGCCGCGGCGCCGATGGCCGCGCCGAGCAGCGGCATCAGGAAGAGCAGCCCGAAGAGCATTCCCCAGAAGGTGCCGCCGAGGGCCCCGGCGCCGACCAGACTGCGGAGCTGTCGGGTCCGGGGCTTCGCCCGGTCGGCGGGCCAGCTGACGACGGCCGCGTCGATGATCTTGATCAGCCCTTCCTTCTGCAGGGACGTGAGCGACGCCTCCACGTCCTCGGCGGCGTCCGCCGTCCGGAACTTCCACACGGTGAGGGTGGACATACCGCTGCCTCCCGAGCACGAGCGCGATGCCTACTAATTGGCCCATATTAGGATGAAAAGGTATGAATTGACTCGTCGGGCCTTCCGTCACCAGGAGCGGGGAACGGCCCGGGCCCCGCGGCACACCGCGCCGGCCCTCCACCGGAATCGAACCCCTGGGAGGGAACGATGGACACGGACGCCCTGACCACCGGAGTGCTCAAGGAATTGCGGGCGACCCGCACCTATCCGGTCCTGTCCCTGACGATGCCCACACACCACCGACGCACTCAGGACAGCGCCCAGGACGCCCTCCGGCTGCGCAATCTGGTTGCCGAGGCCGCCGGCCGCATCGACGCCGATCCGCAGGTGTCGCGCGCCACCGCCATCGCCCTGCGGGCGCAGCTGGACCGGGCGGTCGACGAGGTGGACCCGCTCCGGGCCCTGGAGTCCCTGGTGCTCCTGGTGAGCACGGAGGAGTACCAGATCTGGCAGCTGCCCCGTACCGCTCCGGAACGGGTGGTGCTGAGCGACACCTATCTGACCCGCAACCTGGTCGCCGCCAAGGCGCAGTCGCAGCCGTTCTGGGCGCTGACCATCGCCGCCGACCACGCGGCCCTCTGGAGCGGCACGGCGGACTCCGTGCATCTGGAGGAGACGGGCGGTTTCCCGCTGACCGCCCCCAGCGAGGCACCCAACCCGCAGCGGATGGAACGGATCGGCGACACCCCGAGCACGTACACCGACGAGGAGACCCGCCAGTTCTTCCGTACCGCCGACGAGAGACTGCGCGCCGTGCTCGCCGCCGACCCACGCCCCCTGTACCTGGTCGGGCTGCCGCCCGCGCTCGCGCTGCTGGACAACGCCGGCGAGGGCGCCCACGCGGCCGTCGGCCGGGTCGCCAAGGGGGCGCCGGCCGACATCACGCCGGCCGCCCTGCTGGCTGAACTCGGTGCGGCGATGGAGGAGCACGCGGAACGCCGTGCCGCCGAGGTGCGCGCCCGGCTGGACGGCGCGCGCGGGGCCAAGACCTTCGCGGGCGGGCTCGACGAGGTGTGGACCGCCGTGCAGGAGGGACGCGCCGGGCTGGTCGTGGTGGAAGAGCACTTCCAGAAGACCGTGCGGTTGACCGAGGGGCACCTCGTCCCGGTGGGCGACGAGGAGGTTGCACCGGGCGACACGACGGTGCGCGAGGACGTGGTGGACGAAATCGTCGAAGCCGCCCTGGACAGCGGAGCCGAGGTCGTGTTCCTCCCGGACGACACCCTGAACGAGCACCACCGGATCGCGGCGGTACTGCGCTACTGAGCACCGCCCCGCGATCGGCCGGTCCGGCTCACGCCCTCAGGAGCCGGACCGGTGCGCCCGCGAGGTACGCCTCGATGTCCTCGACCGCTTCGCCGTAGTAGCGCGCGTAGTTGGCACGGGAGACGTATCCCAGGTGCGGGGTGGCCAGCAGGCGCGGCGCGGTGCGCATCGGATGGTCCGCCGGGAGGGGTTCGGTGTCGAAGACGTCGACTGCGGCGCCCGCGATGGTGCCGTCGTACAAGGCCGCGAGCAGGGCGTCCTGGTCGACGATGGCGGCTCTGGAGGTGTTGACGAGGTAGGTGTCCGGGCCCATCAGCGCCAGCTCCGGGGCGCCGATCAGGCCCCTGCTCCGATCGCCCAGCGCCAGGTGGACGGAGACGAAGTCGCTGGTGGCGAGCAGTTCCTCCTTGGAGGCGGCGAGCCGGGTGCCCACCTCCGCCGCCCGCTCGTCGGTGAGGTTCGGGCTCCAGGCGATCACGTCCATGCCGAAGGCGAGCCCGACCGCGGCGACCCGGCTGCCGATCCGGCCGAGCCCGAGCAGACCCAGGCGCCGCCCGTGCAGGTCGGCGCCGACGGTCGACTGCCAGGGTCCCCCGGCGCGCAGCGCGGTGGCCTCCGGGACGATGCCGCGGGCGAGGCCCAGCAGGAGGGCCCAGGTGAGCTCGACCGGCGGGGCGAAGGAGCTGGCGGTCCCGCACACGGTGACTCCGTTGCGCGCGGCGGCCGCGTGGTCGATGACGGTGTTGCGCATGCCTGAGGCGACGAGGAGACGCAGCCGCGGCAGCCGGTCGAGCAGGCCGGCCGGGAAGGGAACGCGTTCGCGCAGGGTCACGACGATGTCGAAGTCCACGATCGCCGCGGCGAGTTCGTCTTCGGCGGCGAAGTGTTCCGGGAAGGCGACGACGTCCACCCGGCCGGCCAGCGGGGACCAGTCGGCGGCCGTGGTGGCCACGGACTGGTAGTCGTCGAGTACGGCGCAGCGCAGTGTCATCGGTTCGGCTCTCCTGAAGGCAGGCATTCGACCCGGCCATGATCGCTCACCGCCGACGGCGTGAGGAGACCGGGCCGGGGCCGCCCCGGCGTGCGGGCGGCCCCGGAAGGTTCCCCTGCCGGGTCAGCCGCTCCAGGTCCAGTCGGCCACCTCCGGCATGTCCTCGCCGAACTCGCGGATGTAGGCGTGGTGGCGGGTCCGCGCGTCGGCCATGGCCTGGCGTACCGCGACCGCGCGGACACCGAGTCCGGGGACCCGGTCGACCACGTCCATGACGAGCCGGTACCGGTCGAGGTCGTTGCGGACCACCATGTCGAAGGGGGTGGTGGTCGTGCCCTCCTCCTTGTAGCCGCGTACATGGAGGTTGGCGTGGCCGGCCCGGCGGTAGGCGAGGCGGTGGATCAGCCAGGGATAGCCGTGGTAGGCGAAGATGACCGGCTTGTCCCGGGTGAAGAGCGCGTCGTACTCGTTGTCGGGCATGCCGTGCGGGTGTTCGCCGTGCGGCAGCAGTCGGGTCATGTCCACGACGTTCACCACACGTACGGCGAGGTCGGGCAGATGGCGCCGGAGCAGATCGGCGGCGGCCATGGTCTCCAGGGTGGGAACGTCCCCGGCACAGGCGAGCACCACGTCGGGTTCGCGGCTGCCGTCTTCGGTGCCCGCCCACTCCCACACCCCGGCGCCGCGGGCGCAGTGGACGCGCGCCTGGTCCATGGTCAGCCAGTCGAAGGTCGGCTGCTTGCCGCAGACGACCACGTTGACGTAGTCGCGGCTGCGCAGCACGTGGTCGGCGGTGGAGAGCAGGGTGTTGGTGTCCGGCGGCAGGTAGACGCGCACGACCTCGGGGCTCTTGTTGAGGATGTGGTCGACGAACCCGGGGTCCTGGTGGGAGAAGCCGTTGTGGTCCTGGCGCCACACGTGCGAGCTGAGCAGGTAGTTGAGCGAGGCGACGGGACGGCGCCAGGGAAGCCGTCGCGAGGTGTGCAGCCACTTGATGTGCTGGTTGACCATCGAGTCGACGATGTGGGCGAACGCCTCGTAGCTGGAGAAGAGCCCGTGACGCCCGGTGAGCAGATAGCCCTCCAGCCAGCCCTGGCAGAGGTGTTCGGAGAGGATCTCCATGACCCGGCCGTCCCGGGCGAGGTGTTCGTCGGTCGGGAGGATCTTCCCCTGCCAGCCCTTGCCGGTCGCGCCGTACACGGCGTCGAGCCGGTTGGACGCTGTCTCGTCCGGGCCGACGAGCCTGAAGTCCCGGCGTTCCGAGGTCGCCTCCATGACGCCTTCGAGAAGTCGGCCGAGCGCCCGGGTGGGTTCGTGGGACGAGGCGCCGGGTTCGTCGACGGTGACGGCGTGGTCGTCCAGCGGGGGCACCGGCAGGTCGCGCAGGAGCAGTCCGCCGTTGGCGTACGGGGTCGCTCCGAGCCGGAGGTCGCCTTCGGGGATCGCCGCGAGCACCTGGGCGGTGGGTCGGCCGGTGTCGTCGAAGAGTTCTTCGGGCCGGTAGGAACGCAGCCATGCCTCCAGTTGCCGCAGGTGGTCGGGGTTGTCGCGGACTCCGGAGAGCGGGACTTGGTGGGCGCGCCAAGTTCCTTCGACGGGCAGCCCGTCGACCTCTTCGGGCCCGGTCCAGCCCTTGGGCGTACGCAGGACGATCATCGGCCAGCGGGGGCGCTCGGTGGACCGTCCGCCCCGTGCGGCGCGCTGGTGTTCGCCGATGCGGTCCAGCGCCACGTCCAGCGCGGCGGCCAGTGCCCGGTGGACCTCTGCGGGGCCGTCGCCGCTCACGTGGATCGGGTCGTGGCCGTATCCGCGCAGCAGTTGGTCGAGTTCGTCCTCGGGGATGCGGGCGAGCACCGTCGGGTTGGCGATCTTGTAGCCGTTGAGGTGGAGGATGGGCAGGACGGCTCCGTCGTGCACCGGGTCGAGGAACTTGTTGGAGTGCCAGGAGGCCGCGAGCGGTCCGGTCTCGGCCTCGCCGTCGCCGATGACACAGGCCACGAGCAGGTCGGGGTGGTCGAAGGCGGCGCCGTAGGCGTGGGCGAGGGCGTAACCCAGCTCGCCGCCCTCGTGGATGGAGCCGGGTGTCTCCGGTGCCACGTGGCTCGGCACGCCGCCGGGGAAGGAGAACTGCTTGAACAGTGCCCCCATGCCTTCGGCGTCCCGGCCGATGTCGGGGTACGTCTCGGAGTAGCTGCCCTCCAGCCAGGAGTTGGCGAGTACGGCGGGGCCGCCGTGTCCGGGTCCCCAGACGCAGAGCGTCCGCTGGTTCCGCGCCTTGATCACCCGGTTGAGGTGGGTGTGGACGAGGTTGAGTCCGGGTGAGGTGCCCCAGTGGCCCAGCAGCCTCGGTTTGATGTGCTCGCGGGCGAGCGGCTGTTCCAGCAGCGGGTTCGCCATGAGGTAGATCTGCCCCGCCGCGAGGTAGTTGGCGGCCCGCCAGTGGGCGTCGAGGGCGGCGAGTTCGTCGTCGCCCAGTGTGGTGGAGCCGGGCGCGGTGGAGCCGGGCGGGGCGTCAGAGGGTGCCGGGTGCCCGGCGGTGCTGGTCACGAGGGATTCTCCTCCTGGGAGTCGGACATGGCGCCGGGCCGGCTGCGACGGCCGGCCCGGCAGTGGGCGGGGTACGGGGCGGGCGGCGACGGGCGGGGGCGGGTCACGCGCCGTCGTCCCCCGTGGGGCCGTACCAGACGGTGGTCGCGTTGCAGAACTCCCGGATGCCGTGCCCGGCGAGCTCGCGGCCGTAGCCGGAGCGCTTCACCCCGCCGAAGGGCAGTGCGGGGTGGGAGGCGGTCATGCCGTTGAAGAAGACGCCACCGGCTTCCAGGTCGCGGACGCAGGCCTCCATCTCCTCCGGGTCCCGGGTCCAGACGTTGGAGCTGAGGCCGAAGGGGGTGGCGTTGGCGATCTCCAGGGCCTCTTCGAGTCCGGAGACGCGGTAGAGGGTGGCCACCGGGCCGAAGGTCTCCTCGCGGTGGATCCGCATCTGCGGGGTGATGCCCGCGAGGACGGTGGGCGCGTAGAACCAGCCCTGTTCCAGTTCTCCGCCGAGATCCCCCGGCCGTCCGCCGCCGCAGAGGGCCTCCGCTCCCCTGTCGAGGGCGTCGTCGACGAGTTCCTCCAGGTCGGCGCGGCCCTGCTCGGTGGAGAGCGGGCCGACATCGGTGGATTCCCGGAGCGGGTCGCCCACCGTGAGGGCGTCCATGGCGGCGGTGAAGCGTTCGGCGAAGGCGTCGTACACGTCGGTGTGGACGATGAACCGCTTGGCGGCGATGCAGGACTGGCCGTTGTTCTGGACCCGGGCGGTGACGGCGGTCTTCGCCGCCCGTTCGACGTCGGCGGACGGCATGACGAGGTAGGGGTCGCTGCCGCCGAGTTCGAGGACGGTCTTCTTCACCGTGTCGCCGGCGGTCGCGGCGACGGAGCGGCCCGCGGGCTCGCTGCCGGTGAGGGTGGCGGCCGCGACCCGGTCGTCGCGCAGGACCGCCTCGACGGCGCCGGAGCCGATCAGGAGCGTCTGGAAGGCGCCGGCCGGGAAACCGGCCCGGCGGAACAGGTCGCCGAGGTAGAGGGCGGTCTGCGGGACGTTCGACGCGTGTTTGAGAAGCCCGACGTTGCCCGCCATCAGTGCGGGCGCCGCGAAGCGGACCACCTGCCAGAGCGGGAAGTTCCACGGCATGACGGCGAGGACGACACCGAGCGGCCGGTAGTGGACCCGGGCTCGGGTGGCTCCGGAGTCCTTGACGTCGTCGTCCGCGGGGTGCTCGTCGGCCAGCAGCCGTTCGGCGTTGGCCGCGTACCAGCGCATGGCCTTGGCGCACTTGGCGGCCTCGGCGCGGGCCGCCGCGAGCGGCTTGCCCATTTCGAGGGTCATCGTGCGGGCGATGGCGTCGCGGTCCGCGTCCAGCAGGCCGGCGGCCTTCTCCAGCAGGGCTGCCCGCTCGGCGAATCCCGTGGTGCGGTAGGTACGGAAGGTGTCGTACGCGGTGGCGATCCGTCGTTCGATCTCCTCCTCGCCGATCGCGTCGAATGTCTTCAGCGTTTCGCCGTTCGCGGGGTTGACCGTCGCGATGGGCATGGCTGTGGCCTCCTTGCCTGGGTTCTTCGACCGTCCCGCGCCTTCGCGCCCGGCGCAACGCGGGCCCCGAGGCAGCGCCTACCCGGCCGTCGCGGATCATGCACGCCGGGGGCACACGAGCCGGATCGGCCAGGCAGGGAGGAGGGGGACGGTCAGGTGAGAGCCGCGGAGGGCAGCGGGCGGGACTCGGGGGCGCCGTCCAGCGGCGTACGGGGCAGCAGGCCGGTCGGGCGGGGGACCTCGGCGTACCGGGTGAACCAGACGACTTTGCCGTCGTCCGTCCGGCAGGTGCCCCAGCTGTCGCTGAGCGCCATGACCCGGCTCAGTCCGCCGCCGGTGTCGAGCAGCCTCGGCATCCCCTCGCCGTTGTCGGCCACGGCCACCGTCAGATGGCGGCCGGTCCAGCGGAGCTCGATGACGCACTCGTTGTCGCCGCCGACGTGCCGGTGGACGTTGGTCAGGAGTTCCCCCAGCGCCCGGCAGACCGGGCGGACGTGCAGTTCGAGATTCCAGTGGCGCAGGTGCGCGGCGACGATGCGCCGCAGCTGGGAAACGCGTTCTGCCGACACCTGCAGTTCGACCAGATAGTGCCGGTCGAGTGGAACGGTCATCGTCGGGGCTCCTCACCACGAGGCCCACGTGCGTCTCCGTCGTGGAACGACCGACGGCCCCTGAGCACGAAGCGTGAGCGTCCATCACTTCTGTGTCACTCCTCAGGGTGACGCCGCTGGTCCGGGTGCGCAACAGTTGGCTCGTCGCCGCTGGTGGACGCGGCTCCCACGGGGTACGGAGCGCCCTCGGCGTCCCCCTCACGGCAGGTACGGAAGGACCTTGTCCGGGGTGAGCGGCAGATCGTTCAGCCGCGCCCCGGTGGCGTGGCGGACGGCGTTGCCGATGGCGGCGGCGGTGCCGACGATCCCGATCTCGCCGATGCCCTTGCTGCCCATCGGGTTGAGGTGGGGGTCGTCCTCGTCGATCCAGTGCGCCTCGACGGCCGGCACGTCGGCGTTGGCCGGTACGTGGTAGGCGGCGAGGTCGCTCTCGGTGAAGTCGCCGTACACCGGGTCCATGGTGCTGCCCTCGGTGAGCGCCATTCCGATGCCCATGACCATGCCGCCGATGAACTGGGAGCGCGCGGTTCGGGAGTTGAGGATGCGTCCGGCGGCGTAGACGCCGAGCAGCCGGCGCACCCGGATCTCGCCGGTGACCGAGTCGACGGCGACCTCGGCGAAGTGGGCGCCGAAGGCGTGCCGGGAGTACGGGGACTCCGCACCGGTCTCCTCGGACGTGTCGGCACGCACCGTGATTCCCTCGGCGGGCAGCGGCCCGCGGTGCGCGGCGAGCCGGACGGCGAGGCCGGTGGCCGCCTTGTGCACCGCCCACCCCCAGGAGGCGGTGCCCGAGGAGCCGCCGGCGAGCGGGGCGGTGGGCAGGCCGCTGTCGCCGACGGCGACCCGGACCCGGTCGACGGAGGCGGCGAGCGCCGAGGCCGCGATCTGGGCGAGGACGGTACGGGCGCCCGTACCGATGTCCGTGGCGTTCACCTCGACGAGCAGGCTCCCGTCCGCGGCGGCGTGCGCGGTGGCCGAGGAGGGCCCGACGAGTACGGGGTACGTCGCCGAGGCCACGCCCGTACCGAGCAGCCAGCGGCCGTCCTGCCGGGAGGCGGGCTGCCGGTCGCGGCCGTACCAGCCGAAGCGCTCGGCGCCCTCGCGCAGGCAGGCGACCAGGCCACGGCTGCTGAAGGGCTTCCCGGAGTCGGGCTCGGTGGCGGGTTCGTTGCGCACCCGCAGCTCGACGGGGTCGATGCCGAGCGCGCACGCGAGTTCGTCCATCGCGGACTCCAGGGCGTACATCCCGGACGCCTCGCCCGGGGCGCGCATCCACGAGGGGCTGGGCACGTCGAGGGCGGCCACGCGGTGGGCCGTCCGGCTGTGCGGGGAGGTGTACATGATCCGGGCCGGTACGGCGGCCTGCTCCACGAACTCCTTGACGGTGGAGGTGTGGGTTTCGACCTCATGGCACAGGGCGGTGATCGCGCCGTCGTCGTCGGCGCCGATCCGGACGCGGTGCACGGTGGGCGCGCGGTGGCCGACGACGGCGGGAAGCTGCTTCCTCGGCAGGGAGAGTTTCACGGGCCGGCCGGTGTGCAGCGCGGCCATGGCGGCGAGCACCACCTGGGGGCGCGGGGTGCCCTTGGAGCCGAAACCGCCGCCGACGTGTTCGGAGATCGCGGTCACCCGGTCCGCGTCGATCCCGAAGACGGCGGCCAGGGTGTCGCGGACCGTGCTGGAGCCCTGGCTGGAGTCGTGGACGGTCAGCCGGCCTTCCTCCCACCGGGCGGTGGTGGCGTGCGGCTCCATGGGGTGGTTGTGCAGGGGGCCGATCCGGTACGTCGTGTCGATCCGGTTCTCCGCGTCCTCGAAGGCCCGTGCGAAGTCGCCGCGTTCGCGGACGGCCGGGAAGCCGCCGTTGGCCTTCTCGGGGGTGTAGAGGCCGGGGTGGTCCTCGGTGAGTACGGCGTCGTGCGTTTCGCGGGCGTACTCGGTGACCACGGCGTCGGCCCCGGCCCGGGCCGCTTCGAGGCTGTCGGCGACCACCAGCGCGACGTACCAGCCCCGGTGCGGGACCCGGTCGTCCTGGAGCACCGCGAGGGTCGGGTCGTCGGGGGTCTGGAGGCGGGGCGCGTTGTCGTGGGTGAGCACGGTGTGCACGCCGGGGAGGGCGAGCGCGTCGGCGGTCCGGACGGCGGTCACCCGCCCCTTGGGCACGGTGGCGGGGACGGGCCAGGCGTAGAGGCAGCCGGGCGGGGTGTGTTCCGCCGCGTACCGCGCCGCCCCGGTGACCTTCTCCCGGGCTTCGCGGCGGACGACGGGTGCACCGAGCGGCTGGGCGGCATGGCTCATGACGGGTCCTCAGGCGGGTCGGGGGCGCGGGTCAGGCGGAACGGGCGCCGGTGCGCCCGGTGAGTTCGGTGAGTACGTCGACGGTCAGCCTGCGGGCGAGGCCGACCTTGAAGGCGTTGTCGCGCAGCGGCCGGGCGGCGGCGAGTTCGGTGTCGGCGGCGCGCGCGAAGGTCTCGGCCGTGGCGGGTGCTCCCCGCAGCACCGCCTCGGCGGTGATGGCCCGCCAGGGGCGGTGGGCGAGGCCGCCATAGGCGAGGGCGGCGTGCCGGACGTGGCCGTCGCGCACCGTGAGGACGGCGGCCACGGAGACGAGTGCGAAGGCGTACGAGGCACGGTCGCGGACCTTGCGGTAGAGCTGCTTCGACCCTTCGGGGCTCGGGGGCAGGGTCACCGCGGTGATGAGTTCGCCGGGGCGGATCACGGTGTCCTGGTCCGGGTTCTCCCCCGGCAGCCGGTGGAATCCGGTGAGGGGGACGGCCCGTTCGCCCTCGGGCCCGTGGAGCAGGACGGTGGCGCCGAGAGCGGCGAGGGCGGCCGACAAGTCGGAGGGGTGGGTGGCGACGCAGTTCTCGGAGTGGCCGAGGACGGCGAGGTCCCGGTGGGCGCCCTCGCGCGCGGGGCAACCGGTGCCGGGGACGCGCTTGTTGCAGGGTTTGGACACGTCCTGGAAGTACGGGCAGCGGGTGCGCTGGAGGAGGTTGCCGCCGGTGGTGGCGACGTTGCGCAGCTGTCCGGACGCTCCGGCGAGCAGCGCCTGGGTGAGGACCGGGTACTGCTGGCGTACCAGGGGGTGGGCGGCGAGATCGCTGTTGCGGACGGTCGCCCCGATGCGCAGCCCGCCCTCGGGGGTGGGTTCGGTGCGGTCCAGGGGCAGCCGGGTGACGTCGATCAGGACGCCGGGGGTCTCGACGCCGAGCTTCATCAGGTCGACCAGGTTCGTCCCGCCGCCGAGGAAGCGGGCGCCGGGGTTCTCCGCCCCCGCTCGTACGGCTTCGGCGACGGAGGCGGGGCGCAGGTATCCGAAGGGTCTCATCGGGCCACGTCCTCAATCGCGTCGACGATGCGGGGGTAGGCGCCGCACCGGCAGAGGTTGCCGCTCATCCGCTCGCGGATCTCCTCGGGCCCGAGGGCGGCGGGGCCGCCCTCGGTGAGTGCGGCGGCAGGGGTGGCGTGGGAGGGGAAGCCGGCCTCGGCCTCGGCGAGCATGCCGACGGCGGAGCAGATCTGGCCGGGGGTGCAGTAGCCGCACTGGAGGGCGTCGCGGTCCACGAACGCCTCCTGCACGGGGTGGAGCCGGCCGTCCTCGGCGAGTCCCTCGACCGTGGTGACGCGGGCACCGTCCTGGGCGACGGCCGGCAGCAGGCAGCTGTTGGCCCGGCGGCCGTCGACCAGGACGGTGCAGGCCCCGCACTGCCCGTGGTCGCAGCCCTTCTTCGTCCCGGTGAGCCCGAGGTGTTCGCGCAGCGCGTCCAGGAGTGTGGTGCGGTGGTCGAGCGTCGCCGTCATGGCCGCGCCGTTGACGTGCAGGGTGACGGGGGACCGGACGGGGAGTCTGCCGTCCTCCGGTCCGCGCCGGGAGAGCGGGCTCTCCGGGTCCTCGTCCGGCCGGTGGGGTTCCATGTGCGGTTGCCTTCCGTTCTGTCCGACCGGACGGTGGCGGTGCGGGCGTGTCAGCGGCTGGTGAGCCGCAGCCTGACTTCCTCTTCCTGGTCCCCTGCCGCGGTGCCGACGTCCTCCACCGAGAACACCTCGCCGAGATGTGCCCGGAGCCGGTCGACGGCCCAGTAACCGCCCTGGGCGTCGAGGGTGACCTCCCCGGCGAGTGAGGCGGGGCCCGCGGACTCCTTCCGCGTGGAGACGTCGACGGTCGCCGACCACACGGTCGGGCGGGGCCCGTTCGTGTCGGAGGGCGAGTCGGCGGCGGACCGGTCGGAGGTGAAGGAGCGGCGGAGCACCTCGAACACGGTGCTCGCGTCGTCGGTCGTGCATTCGCTCAGCGAGACCAGGACGTCGTAGTTCTCCTGATGCCCGGAAGCGGCCTTGTCGCTGGTGTTCACCATGGTTCCTTTCTCGGGAGCCGGACGCGGCGGAGCCGGCCCGCTCCCAGGCTCGCCCCGCGACCGGAAGTCGGCGACACGGGTACGGCAGTCGGCGCATTGCCCGTCCCGGGGTCCTGCCCGGGAACCTGCCGGGCAGACATGGGGCGGGCTACAGGGCGCGGAGCGCGGGCAGCAGCTTCTTCTCCGCCCAGGAGATGAAGGGCTGCTGGTGCGCGCCGCCGACCTGGATGAGGGCGATCTCGGCGAAGCCCGCGTCGCGGTAGGCACGTACCGCCTCGGTGAACTCGTCCACGTCACTCCCGCAGGGAATCGCGTCGGCGATGTCCTCGGGACGTACGTACGCGGTGGCCTGGTCGAATCCGTCCGGTCCGGGCAGTTCGGAGTTGACCTTCCAGCCGCCCAGCGACCAGCGGAACTGTTCGTGCGCCCGGGCCACGGCGGCGCTCCGGTCGGGGTCGTAGCAGACGGGGAGCTGGCCGACCGAGGGTTTCCCCGCGCCGCCGTGGCGGGCGAAGGCGTCGAGCAGGTCCGCTTTCGGCTCGGTGGCGACGACGAGGTCGGCCAGTTGGCCCGCGATCGCGCAGGACTTCGGTCCGGAGACGGCGATCCCGATCGGCACCCGGGTCTCCGGAAGGTCCCACAGCCGGGCGTTCTCCACCTGGAAGTGGGTACCGGCATGGTTCACCACCCCTCCGTCGAAGAGGGCACCGATGATCCGCACGGACTCCTCCAGCATGTCGAGCCGGACCCGGGCGCGTGGCCACCCGGCTCCGGTGACGTGCTCGTTGAGGTTCTCGCCGGACCCGAGCCCCAGCCGGAAGCGGCCCTCGGAGAGGATCTGGAGCGTCGCCGCCTTCTGCGCGACGACGGCCGGGTGGTAGCGCACGGTCGGGCAGGTCACGTACGTCATGAGCGGGATGGTGGAGGTGGCCTGTGCGGCGGCGCCGAGCACGGTCCACGCGTACGGGGCGTGCCCCTGCTCGGACAGCCAGGGGAAGTAGTGGTCGGAGGTGACGGAGAAGTCGAATCCCGCGCGTTCGGCGGCCACGACGTCCGCCACCAACTCACGGGGGCCGGTCTGCTCGGTCATCATCGTGTAGCCAATTTTCACCATGCAAAACACTTATCCGGTCATATAGCTACAAAACATGAATTCGAATGAATGGCTGTCTGACGGTGCGCATCCGGGGTATCCGGCATGCATGGACGTATCGAACGGAGCCCAGACCGCCGCATCCTCCACGCTCGCCGTATCGGGAGCGCTGGGGGCCGGCCTCATCATCGCCGCGGTCGCTGTCGTGGCCCTGCTCATCGGCGCCTTCTGGTTCGGCATGCGCCGCCGCGACAAGGAGCTGCCGCCGCCGCGCGCGGACGAACAGCCCACCCCGCCGGACCATCGCTCGCACATCCAGCAGGAGAACGTGCACGGCGAGGACCGCTTCCCCGGCGACGGCACGGCCCTGTCCCCCTACGAGCTCGGGGAGCACGGCACCGGCAGCACCCCGCCGGAGAGCGACAGGCCCCGTGACTGAGGGGATACGCACCGAGCGCCGGACCGCCGGCGCTCCGCCGGACGCGCCCGCCGCGGGGGCTACGACGGGTGCGGCGAACGGGAAGGCCGCCGACCGGCGGACCCGGATCACCGTGCTCGTCGCCCTCGCGGCGAATCTGGTGATCGCCGTCGCCAAGACCGCGGGCGGCCTCCTGTCGGGCTCACCGGCCCTCATGTCCGAGGCGGCGCACTCGGTGGCGGACAGCGTGAACGAGGTCTTCCTCCTCGCCGCCCTGCGACGCAGCCGCCGCCCGGCCGACGCGCGTCACCCGTTCGGCTACGGCAAGGAACGGTACTTCTGGTCCCTGCTGGCCGCGGTGGGGATCTTCGTCATGGGCGGCTGTTTCTCCTTCTTCCAGGGCTTCGAGGCGCTGCGCAGCCATGAGGAGGAGTCGGGCTCCTCCGGTTACGCGGTCGGCCTGGCCGTCCTCGGCGTGGCGCTGGTGGCCGAGGGCACCTCCCTCGTACGCGCCCTGCACCAGGTGCGCGGCGAGGAGGGCGGCGCGAAGGACCCGGCGCTGCGCACGGTGGTCGCGGAGGACGCCACCGCCGTCGTCGGAGTGGTCCTCGCCATGGCCGGAATGGTGTTGCACCTGGTCACCGGGAACGTCGTCTGGGAGGCCTCGGCCTCGCTCGCCATCGGGCTGCTGCTCGTGTACGTGGCCTTCCGGCTCGGCCGGGACGCCCGCGACCAGCTGATCGGCGAGTCCGCCGATCCTGCGCTGCGCAGAGGCATCGCGGAGTTCCTGGGCCGCCAGGAGGAGATCGACAACGTCGAGTCCCTCCTCACCATGCGGCTGGGGCTCGACTCGGTCCTGGTCGCCGCACGGGTGGACCTCTCGCCCGGCATCGACAGCGAGGAGGTCGAGCGGGTCTCCGTCCGCATCAGGGAGACGATCAACCGGACGTGGCCCCAGGCCGAGCACGTCTATCTCGACATCACCAATGCGCCTCCCCGTGGCGGTGTCTGAATCCACCGGCCGCGTGTTGCGGGACCGGTCCGGTCGGCCGACGCTGGTTCTGGCCCCGCGGCAGTCGGCAGACGGGCCCGCCCGACCGGACGAAGGCAGTGTGAAGATGACCGGAAGCGATCCCCGTACACCCCCCTCCGCCGCGCCACTGACCGGCGCGTCGGCACCCTGCTGGGTCAACCTGCTGACCCGGGACCTGGAAGCCGCGCAGCACTTCTACGGCCTGGCACTGGGCTGGACCTTCCACCCCAGCAAGCTCGGCCCCGACTTCGCCGTCGCCCGGCGCGACGGGGTACCGCTCGCGGGCATCGGAGGCGTCTCGTCCTCGTACCAGACCGCCGTCGCCTGGCTGCCGTACTTCGCCGTCCAGGACGCGGACATCGCGGCCGGGCGGGTCCGCGAGCGCAGCGCGACGGTGGCGGTGGGGCCGCTGACCCTCAACGAAGGGCGCGGGGTCCTGGCATCCGACCTGGACGGAGCGGTCTTCGGACTCTGGGAGCGCCTCACACCACCGTCCCCCCGGTCCACGCCCGCCGACCGCTCGTACGCCTGGCTGCGTCTGCGTACGCGGAACGCGTTCGACGCGGCGATCTTCTACGGCGGGGTACTCGACTGGGCCAGCGGCCGGCCCGGCGGTTGCGAGGTCTCCTACGAGGACGACGAGGTCATCGTGCGCTGCGAGGGCCGTCCCTTGGCACGAATCAGCTCGGGGGCGGTGGAGGCGTCGCCCGATCCGGTCGTACGCCCCCACTGGCAGGTGCAGTTCCTGGTGGAGGACGTGACCGGAACGGCGGAGGCCGTCCGCCGCTCCGGCGGAACGGTCGTCGCCGTCAACGAGGTCCGTGGCGGTACCGAGGCGGTGGTCCGCGACCCCGACGGTGCGGTGTTCGGCGTCACGGACGTCGGCAGCCCGGAGGTCGCCGGAGCCTGAGAAGGGGCCGGGGCGGGATCCGGGCTGCGCGGGGTCCGTTCAGGACTCCGACGACGTGGCCTCCTGCCGGTTGTCGCGGGCGATCGCCCACAGCGGGAAGACGAACCAGCAGACGGCGAACCACAGCGCCATGCCGGCGACGAGCCAGAGCGCCAGCTGGTTGTGGAGCGCCACCCTCAGGATGAGCAGCAGCGCGCTGCACATGGTGCAGAAGAGCAGCACGAGTCCGAGTATGGTCAGCCGCGCCGCCCATGCGACGGTCTGCGGCTTCATCCGGCGGCCGGAGAGCAGCCGGTGGTAGGAGACGGGGCCGATCAGGGCCGCGGCCGTCGAAGAGCCCAGTATGACCGTGACGACGTAGATGGTCCGGTCGGCCTCGGCCAGTTCGGCGAATCGCGGCTGGAAGACCACGGCGAGCAGGAACCCGAAGAGGATCTGCACCCCCGTCTGCGCGACCCGGAGCTCCTGCAACAGCTCCCCCCATTGCCGGTCCGCGCGCTCTTCCTGGCTTTCCTGCCGTCCGTCGTCCCGAGCGACCGCCACCGGACTTCTCCCCTCGTCGACTTGCCGGCCGGGGGTCGTCCTCCGGCCGGAGTCCTACGCCTTCCCTCACTCCTTCCAGTGAATCCCGTGATGGTCGTACCGGCGTGGCGCCGCTCGGGGCACTCCCTCCGGCGGGTGTACCGCGGTCGTGAGAGGCAGCGTCAGGAGCGGGGTTCCCTGTGGACTTCCCGCTGCCGTTCTCCCCCACCAGCGCCACGATCCGGCCGGTGGTGAGGGTGAGGCTGAGGTTTTCGGGGGGGCGGGTCTTCGTCCTCGCCCGGGTAGGTGGAGGTGACGTTCCCGAACCGGATGCGGGCGGGCTTCTCGGGCAGCGGCAATCCCCCGACCGGAATCGCGATCGCACCGCCTCGCCTCCTCGCAGGGGCCAGATCGCCGACGAGGAGCGACTCCTCGTGCGGGGAGCCCGCCTGGAGCACCGGGCTGCCGGGGCTCATGGGCGGCTGCGGATCGCGAGGACGGCCGTCCCGCCCACCGGAGCGCCCTCGTTCCCGTCCAGAGCGGACCGCCGAGAGCCGAGTGGGCGACGACGGGGGCGAGCCCGGTCCCGGGTGACGAGTAACCGGCATCCTCGTCGGAAGGGCCGCCGCGTGGCTGCTCGAGAAGGCGGCATGCGCAAGGCGCGCTCGACGTTGACCAGAACACAGGGTGAGGCCATGACGCCGGCCCGCGGCTCTCGGAGACTGCGCGCGCTCCCCCTGACACCATTGCGGCAGCACGAGACAACTGTCCCTCTGGCAACGACAGTTATAGTTACGGGCAGCGTCGCGTGCCGGTGGCGGATGGATCGTCAGGCATGGAGGCGTCGTATCGAAAGGTGGCTCCGGCCATTCCCACCCCGATTGCACAGAGGATCAAGCTTTACCCCGCCGAGGACCGCTTCTTCGGCCCCCGGCCCGCCGTCCTCGTCCTGCCCGGCGGCGGCTTCCGGGAACTTCCGCCGCACGAGGGCGAAGGCTACGCGCGCTGGCTGTCCGGCCTCGGCATCCACGCGTTCGTCCTGTCCTACCGGCTGCTGCCGGACCGGTTCCCGGCCCCGCTCGAAGACGCCCGGGCCGGGTTGGACCACATCCGCGACGGCGACCACGGGCTCGACGTCGGCCGGGTCGGTGTCATCGGATCAAGCGCAGGTGGCCAACTCGCCGGCCTGCTCATGACCGGCCGGGTCCTGTCCGTCGAGGAGGACGTCGCCGACCCGCCCCGACCGGACTTCGCGATCCTGGCCTATGCGCTGGCCGACCTCGACCTGCTGCCGCCGTCGGTGGTCGAGAACCTGCTCGGCGACCTGCTGCCCATCAAGGACGAGCTGTCCCCTGCCAAGCATCTGGACGCGTCGGTGTGTCCGGCCTTCGTCTGGGCCACCGCTCAGGACCCGCCCGGCCTGCCCAACGCCCTGGAATGGACCCGGGCGCTGGCGGCGGCCGCGGTACCGGTGGAGTTGCACGTCTACCCGGGCGGCAGCCACGGCATCGGCCTGGCCGACGGCGTGGAATACGGCGGCGAGCCGCACAAGTTCATCGCGCGCGAGCCGCACACCGCGTCCTGGACGACCGCGTGCGAGGCCTGGCTGCGACGGGAGGGCGTTCTTGCCGACTGACCGCGTCACCGCCTGGGGCGGGGAACTGCGGCGGGTGCACGGCAAGCTGCGCAAAGCGTTGGCGCTGGCGCGGGCGGGACTGGACGGCGGCGACCCCGCTGACGCCGCCACCGACCTGCTGTTGTTCTGCCACGGGTTCTGCGCTGCCCTGTCCGGCCACCATCGCGCCGAGGACGGTTCGCTGTTCCCGGAACTGGTACGGGCGCGACCCGGCCTGGCACCGGTGGTCGCGAAGCTGGCTCAGGACCACAACATGATCGAGCACCTCATCGGTGGATTGCAGAAAGCGGTGGCCAACTCGACCGACCCGGAGGTGGCGCACCGCCACCTGGACGGGATCGAGGCGGTCATGGAGACGCACTTCACGTACGAGGAGAAGCGACTGGGAGCGGTGCTGGACGGCATGGACGCCGCATCCTGCGCCGGGCGCTGGTCGCCGCCGGGGCTCCGGGGGGCTCCCC
>NZ_JBHWZJ010000081.1:0-23911 GCF_042728415.1 Streptomyces sp. NPDC060198
ACATAGGCCTCCGCCGCCGCCCTCGACGACATTTCGCCCTGGTCGGGGGCATAATCGGGCCACGACGAACATCTTCCGGACAATGCGGGTCAAGGGCTCCTGCCGCGCGCCCGTGTGAAGGGATCGTGACGGGGCACGGGGGCGCCCGGTGCCGAAGGTGCTCGCGCCGCCGTCGGAGGTGAACCAGTACCGCAGTTTCACCGTCGACAGGTCGATCGGGGCGCTGCCGGTGTTGACCACCTGGAGGCCCATCCGGATCTGGTTGTCACCGGCGGAGGAGTCGCTGTTCTTGTACTGGACCTTCACCGCGCCGGTGCCGGTCGAGCCGCCCGACTTCGTGGTGGCGGCGAGCGCGGCCGACAGCGCCGAGGTGTTGCCGGCCGCGTCCCGGGCCGCGACCGCGTAGCTGTACGCGGTGGCCGCGGCGAGACCCGAGTCCGTGAACGTCGTGGTGGTGGCGTTCCCCGCCAGCACCCCGTTGCGGTACACGTCATAGCCGGTCACGGCGGTGTTGTCGGTGGCCGCCGACCAGGAGAGCGAGACACTGTTGGCGGTCGTCGCCGTCACGGTGAGACCGGCCGGGACGGTCGGCGCCTGGGTGTCCCCGCTCGGCGTGCCGCCCTGGACCAGCAGCTCCGCGTAGATCGCGAAGGCCAGCGCGAGCGCGGCCTGCGCCCAGAACCGGTGGTAGGTGAACGTGGGGGCGGCGCCGCCGTCCAGGTAGGCCTGCACCTTCGGCCAGTCCGGGTCGTTCTTGTACCAGCTGCGGATGGAGATGAAGGTCGAACCCGGCTTGATCGGGTCGCCGTTCGGCATCTTGCCCGACCAGCCGGCGGGGATGTACACCTCGTCGTCGAACCGGTTGTAGTCGCGCCGGGTCTCCGGCACCGAGATGCCCTTGGTGGTGGCGTTCAGCGCCATCGCGTCCAGCAGCGCCTTGGCGAGCGCCGCCGCGTTCTGGTCACCCGACTTGGCGGCGTAGTAGGTGAGGGTCTTGACGTACGCGGCGCCCACACCGACGTCGTTGGCGTAGTCCAGCACCGTGACGTGCAGGCCCGCGTTGGTCCCGGGGGACGCCGCGTTCCAGGTGTCCGGCTGGCCCGACCAGTTGAGCGTGGAGGGGAAGCGGAAGCTGCCGTCGGAGCCCACCGTCGTCTCGGACGAGGCCCAGGCGACCCACTTGGACAGAATGGCCTTCGCGGACGCGTTGCCCGTCTCGTGGTAGTAGGCCGCGAGGCGCTCCATGCCCCAGGCCTGGAAGCCGAACCAGTTGTTGCTCGCCGGGTCGTGGTAGACCGGCTGCCAGTCGTAGGCCATGCCGTAGAAGGTCGGCGTACCGGTCGGCGGCTTGCTGTAACTCCCCTCCCAGCTGTTGGTGCAGCCGCCCGCGAACGCCCCCTCGCTCGACTGGAGCCAGGTCAGGAACTCCAGCTGCCGGGTCAGGCTCTTGGACCAGTCACCCCTGGCCGTGGCCGACTTGGGAGTCAGCGCCGGCACGTTGGACAGCGCCCAGGCTGCCAGCGGGTTCTGGTAGCCCTGGTGGGAGGCGCTGTCACCGATGCGCCAGGCCCATCCGCCGCCGCTTCCCGCCGCGGCCCCGCCCCACGCGTAGTACCAGGAGAGCAGGTAGTGCTGGGAGTCACGGCCGGAACCGGCCGGGCAGGAAGCCGGGTCGGTGCAGTCGCCGACCCGCTTGAAGTACTTGTCGAACATCGCGTACCGGAGGTAGTCGCCCATCTTGGCGGCCTTCGCGAGCGAGCCCGCGACCTCGCTCCCCTTGCCCTGGGCGGTGGCCCAGCGGTACGCCCAGTAGGCAGCCTGCACCGCGCGGGCGTCGGCGTCCGGCGCGTTGGTGTACTTCCACTGCTTGGCGTAGCTGGAGTCGCCGACGAACAGATCGAGATATCCGTTGGCGCCGCCGTACTTGAACAGGTCCGTGGTGGGCTGCGGAACCGTCTCCCACACCGACTCCTGCGCACCGCGCTGGTAGGTGTTGATGAAGGAGGCTCCGGCGCCCGGCCCGGCCTCGCCACCGGTGCCCGGCTTGTTGCCGTAGCCGTAGACGTTGTCCAGGTCCATCAGCCAGTGCATGCCGTAGACGTCCATCGTCCCGTAGGACGCGGCGAGTTCCGTGGCGAGCGGGTCCGCGCCGGACTTGACCGTGCCGTTCAGGGCGGAGGGGTAGGCGCTCGGCAGCGGATGCTCCGGGGCGTAGGTCGCGGGGGCCGAGGGGTTGTAGGAGTCGGCGGTCGACTGGTCCGCGTGCTGGGGGATGATGGTCTTCTCGGCCACGGCCCAGGCGGCGTTGAAGGGCGCCCAGTTTCCGGTCACCCTGCCGTAAGCGGCTTCCAGCCACATCCAGAAGCTGACGGCCTCCGACGTGGTCTGGTGACCGTGGTCGGGAGCCTCGACCATCAGGGTCTCGACGGAGTGGTACGGCAGACCGTCCGGGCTGAAGTAGCCGTTGGCGGACGCCTTGATCTTGCCGTACTGGGTCAGGAACGCCTGGGTGTACGGGTCGTCGGCCGCAGCCGCGGTCGCGAGGGTGCCGGCGTCGGCCGCCCGGGACGCGGGCTTGGCGACGGCGATGCCCTGCGCCATACCGAAGGCGAGGACGCTGCCACCCAGGGCGCCGCTGAATGTTCTACGTGAAATCGACACAAATCCTCCGCTGGCGGGTGTCGTTGGGGGGAAGGGGGGGGTGAAGAAGGGGGTCGGGGGTCGAGCGGGGAGCCGCCACGGGGGTGCGAGGCGGTGCGGCCGGGGGGCGGCCGGAGGTCAGGGCTCGATGCCCCAGACCAACTCGTCACCCGCGTAGACGGCGATCTTCGGGGCGTCCGCGTACGAGGTGCCGGTGCTCCGGCTGTAGTCGTCCGACTCGTCGAAGGCGGACCAGTCCGTCTTGTTCAGTCGCAGCTGGATCTCGCCCGTAGAGGCGCCCGGAGCGAGGCTGCCGCCGGTGAAGCCCACTTCGAGGTAGTGGTCCGCGCCGGCTTTCGGGGTGTCCATGGCGACCACCCGGTGAGTCACGGTGGAGCAGCCTATCGGCGACCAGTCGCACCAACTGCTGTAACTGGAAGCCCCGTTGCCTGCGGTGAACCAGTAGCGGACCTTCACGTCCGTGAGGCCGCGCGCCGCCCCGCCGGTGTTCACCAGTTGGAGACCGGGTTTGATCTGGTTGTCGCCCACCGACGCGTCACTGTTGCGGTACTGCGCCTTGAGCGCCCCCGGTTCGCCGCCCTGCCCGCCGTCGTCACCGCCCAGGGCCGTGCGCACGGCGGCGTGGGCGGGCTTCGGCAGCAGGTTCTCGTCGTACAGATTGGCCGCGCCCTGACCGGGGAACGTGCTCGGGACCCACGAGTACTTGTCCGTGTAGTCCCAGACCGTGATGCCGACGCAGCGCTCGACCGCCAGGCAGGCCTCGACCACTTGCCGGTAGTACGCGGACTGGGTGGCGGACTTGGTGGTATCGGACGGCAGTTGCATGCGAACGTCGAGTTCCGTGACCGCCACGTCGAGGCCGAGGTCGGCGAAGCGCTTCATGTTCGCCTGCATCTGGTACGGGAAGCCGTACTGGACGGCCAGATGCGCCTGCATCCCTACTCCGTCGAGCGGTACGCCCTCGTCGAGCAGTTCGCTCACCAGGGCGTACATGGCGTCGCTCTTCGCGCCGAGCCCCTCGATGTTGTAGTCGTTGAGGTACAGCTTGGCGTCCGGGTCCGCGGCATGGGCGGCGCGCAGGGCGGTGGCGATGTAGTCGGTGCCCATGGCGGTGTAGAAGGGGCTGGTGCGGAAGGTCCCGTCCTCGTTGAACGGCTCGTTCACCACGTCCCACGCGGTGACCGCGCCGCGGTAGTGCGTGGCCTCCTCGGTGATGTGACGGGTCATCGCCGCCTCGACCTGCGCCGACGGCAGGGCGCCGACCCAGTTCGGCAACTGGCTGTGCCAGACGAGGGTGTGACCGCGCACGGTCTGGTCGTGCTGCGCCGCGAAGGCGGTGATCACGTCGCCCTTGGTGAAGTTGAACTGGCCCTGTACGGGCTCGGTGGTGTCCCACTTCATCGAGTTGCCGGGGGTGATCTGTCCGAACTCGGAGCCCAGGGTGGCCGTGTAGGCGGCATCGGACAGTTCGGAGTTGTCGGTGGCGGAGCCGAAGTACTTGCCCTGGGCCTCGGCGAGTTCATGCAGTGTGCTCTGCTGGGCCGCGGTGGCCGGCCCACCCGACAGTGCGAACGCGAGAGTGAGGGATCCGACCAGGAGGGCGGGGAGCCCTCTGGTACGTCTGTGTCCGCAGCGCATCACCGAGCTCATGGCAAACGCCTTCCTCTGCCGGGCAGCGTGGAGCGTGACGGGGAGCGCGTCGGCGCCCCGGCACGCCCTTTCTCCACCCGGTGCCGGGGGAGAAAGGGGGTGGGTTGGACTGGGGGTGGACTGTGCGGGTTCCTGGCTGTGGGAGCGCTCCCAAGGTGGCGTGGTGATGCGCACCTGTCAAGACCTGAATCACAATTGCCTTACGGGCGCGTTAACGCGACCACACGTTGAACGGGCGCTCCCTCGGGCCGGGTTGGCGGCCGGCGAAGGGGCGTGCCCTGCGACCGGGGTGGCGAAACCTCCGGGTGGCGAGCAAGCCCTCCCGGCCGCGGGACGAACACCGGCGGGGTGTGCGGACGCCGCGGCGGAGCAGCTCGGCCGCGCGCGGCGGGAGCTGCGTCACGCCCGTGGTCGCGACGTGCGGAGCGGGTTGCCTCCAGCGGTGCGCGGATGGCGGGCCGTGCTTCCGGGGCGCCGGGGACCGGTGTTCACCGCTGCGAAGTCGGTCGGGTTCGATGTCGGTTGAGCGCTGCCCGGCCAGAGAGGGCCGTGCTCCCGGCGCCCACTCGTGCGGACCGGCCGGAAGCACGGCTGCGTCCCGCAGAGCTGTTCCGGCCGGTGCGCCGGGAGCCCGTACCCGACTCCGCTGCTCGACGGGAAATCCCTGCCCCGGCAAGACGTGGGACGATCGGGGCAGTGCCGGCGGACGGTGGTGCCGTGCACGGGGCAGGAAGGGGCCGGCTCCGGCCTTTGTGACGCCCCCGGGGGGTGGTCACGTCGGCGCCCTGCGCAACGGCCGCCCGGCCAGTGCGATGACTGGCGACGCCCTGGGAGTTTGCGACAACAAAGTCGACGGTGGCGAGGTCCTCTGCCGCGCTGTCGGTCATGGCCGGAGCGGATCACCGGCTTCGCCCCCGGCGCGTGCTCTTCGCGTACGGCCGCCCGGTCCGGGAGCCGCCCCGCCCAAGGGGTGGAGAAGCCCCGGCCCCGCGAACCTCAGGCGGCGGGTTCCCCCACTGCCGCATCCTCTCCGTCGCCGCTCCGCCGGGAGTTCCTGACCGAGGACAGGGCGAGCAGGAGGGCGGGCAGCACGACGATCGCGGCGGCGACGGTGAGCGCGGGGAAGCCGTAGTGGCCGACCACGACGCCGGAGCACGCGCTGCCGAGGGCCCCGCACAGCAGCATCAGGGTGTCGGACCCTCCTTGGGCGAGCAGTCGGTGTTCGGCGGTCACGGACTCCGACAGGAGTACGGAGCCGGTGACCATGACGCACGACCAGCCGAGACCCAGTAGGAGCAGGCCCAGCGCGGACGCCCAGGACACGGTCGCCGGGGACGTGCCGAGCGTCAGGAACGAGGTCAGGCTCAACAGCAGCCCGACCACCAGGGTGGTGGGACGTCCGATGCGGTCGGCCAGTCGGCCGAAGACCGGAGAGAACCCCGACATGCCGGCCAAGTGCAGGCTGAAGGCGAACCCGACCCAGCCCATCGACATGCCCGAGTGGCTGATGTGCAGCATCGTCATCGCCATCAGGGACACCATCACGAGGTGGCTGGTGGACAGGGCCACCAGGCTCAGTCTGGCGTCGGGGGCGGCGTAGGTGCTGAGGGGGGCGACACGGCGGGGCTTGGTCCGCTCACCGGGCGGTCGGAGCCCCTGCCGGGAGTGCAGCAGCGGATCGGGCCGCAACCAGATGCCGATCATGCCGACGGCTATCAGGAATCCGACCAGGGCGAACAGAAAGTTGCCCGAGAGATCGGGCATGTCCAGGGCGTGGTCGACCGCCGCCGCCGCGCCGGACAGGTTCGGCCCGGTGATCGAGCCGATCGTCGAGGCCCAGAGCACGAAGGAGACCGCACGGCCCCGGTCCTTCTCCGTGGCCAGGTCGCCGGCGGCGAACCGGGCCTGCAAACCGCTCACCTGGGCCGATCCGTAGAGAACCATGCCCAGGACGAACAGCCAGAAGTTCGACGACAGCGCGGCGGCCACGCACACCACCGCTCCCACCGCGCCCACCAGATAGCCGGACATCAGTGCGCGCCGGCGGCCGTGCTGATGGGCGACCGCCGCCAGGACCGCCGCCGCGGCGGCGGACCCCAGCGTCGAGGCGGTCAGCTCCAGTCCGACCAACTCCGGGGAACCGGCCAGTTCCGCCGCCATGAGCGTGGCGACACCGAAGCCGGTCGCGACGCCGACGCCCGCCACTGTCTGGGTGAGTGCCAGGGTGCGCACCGTGCGCCGCTGCAGCCGGTCACGGCCCGTGCTCCCGGTGGCGTGCTCCGCCCCACCGGCCGGGTCGATTCTGTTGTCCTGCGCGCACATGGTGACTCCGGTGTTCGACGTATCGACGGGCACGGCTCCCGCGGGAGCCGTGCCCGGGTGGTCAGCGTGGGTACTTGGCGATGCTGGTGTCGGCGGCGATGAGGTCGGACTCCCGCTGGCAGCGGACGCTCCACTCGTGCGGGGTGATGTCCCCGGTCATCAGCTCGGCCGTGACACGGCCGAGCCCTTTGTACAGGTCCCGGTAGCGCAGGTGGAAGCCGATGGCGAAGGTGTGCTCGCCGGCCCGCTCGATCACGTCGCGGACCACTCCGAGGCTGGCGCCGGGAGGCAGGCCGTCCGCCGCTCCGGCCACCACGCTGAGTTCCTCCGTGGTCTCGGAGAAGGTCCGGGCGACCTGCCGCGAGGTGATGATGCGCAGCAGTTCCAGGCCCCCGTCCGGGTTCTTCGCCTTGGTCGGTACCATGAACGGCTCACCGGCGACCGCCATCACGGCGTCGTAGGGGAGGGCGTTGGCCGTGCCGATGCTCGGCACGGGGGCCAGCCGCATCTCGAAGCCCGCCGGAGTGATGCCGCGCATCTCGCTCTCCAGCCAGGAGCCGCAGGGGATGAACGCCGCCTTGCCGCGTACGAACTGCTCCTGGGCCTCCATGTACGTCATCCGGGAGGTGCCGGGCAGGATGTAGTCCCGGCGGACCAGCTCGTACATCGCCTCGGCCGCGGCCACGACCGCGTCCGCCCGCCACGCGTGCGGCTCCAGGTTGTCGATGTCACGCACGATGTGCGGGCCGGCGAGCTTCGTCGCCATCGACAGCAGGACCCGGAAGAGCGGTGCCAGGAAGTCACCCGCGTACGTCCACGGCGCGATCCCGGCCCTCTTGATCTCGGCGCACAGCTCCAGCATCCCCTCCCAGGTCCTGGGGTACTCCCAACCGTGCTCGGTGAAGAGGGACTTGGCGTGAAACAGATCGAACACCTTGTAGGCGTAGTTGATCGCGTAGCAGCGTCCGCCGAAGGTGGTCATCTCCAGCGTGCCGGGCAGCAACGACTCTGCGACGGTCCGGCCGGGATCGTCCACCGAGGGCGATTCGAGCAGGGGCGTCAGATCCATGAGCTGGCCCTCGTTGGAGAGCCGGCCGAGGTCCATCATCGCCAGACCGGACGAACTCGCCAAGTCCGGTGGGTTCCCGGCGGCGAACCGGGGCTCCAGGGCGGCGGGCACGTCGTTGACTCCGGTGTGCAGGACTTCGGAGCCCGGGAAGCGCTCCTGGTAGACCGACTCGGCGAGCCTGATGAAGGCGTCGTCGTAACCGGCCTTGTGTGCCACGACCTCGAGAGGCGCGTTCGCCGGTACCTCGAACTGACTGTTCATGCAGTTCTCTCCCCTTCTCACAGCGCGCCCGAGATGACGACGCGCTGGATCTGATTGGTGCCTTCGACTATCTGGAGCAACTTGGCTTCTCTCATCCAGCGTTCGACCGGATGGTCCTTCACGTAGCCGTAGCCGCCGAGTACCTGGACCGCGTCGGTGGTCACGCGCATGGCCATGTCCGTGGCGAACAGCTTCGCCTTGGCCGCCTCGACGGAGTGGGGCTTGCCGTGGTCCCGGAGCCGTGCCGCGGACACCACCAGAGCCCGTGCCGCCGAGATCTGGGTGGCCATGTCCGCGAGCATGAATCCCACTCCCTGGAAGGAGATGATGGGCTGGCCGAACTGCTCACGTGACTTCGCGTACCGCGTCGCGTAGTCCAGCGCGGCCTGGGCCAGTCCCACCGCGCAGGCCGCGTTGGAGAGGCGCCCGACGTCGAACGCGTTCATCGCGAGGAGAAATCCCTTGCCTTCCCGGCCGATCAGCCGGTCGGCGGGGACCCGTGCCCCTTCGAACACCATCTGGGCGGTCGGGGACGAGGAGACGCCCATTTTGTTCTCGCGTCGCTGCGGCAGCACCCCCGGGGTGCGGGCGTCGACCGACAGGCACGACAGCCCGCGCGCGCCGCGGCCGCCGGTGCGGCAGTAGACGGTGTAGAAGTCGGCGACCCCGCCGTGCGTGGTCCAGGACTTCGTACCGTCCACCACGTAGACGTCGTCCTCACGGGTCGCCTTGGTCGTCACCGAGGCGGCGTCCGAGCCGGCCTGCGGCTCCGACAGGCAGGTGGCACCGAGGAGTTCACCGCCGAGCATGTCGGGCAGGAAGCGCTTGCGCTGCTCCGGCGACCCGTGGTGCACCATCCCGTAGCAGGACAGCGTGTGTACGTACACCGATTCGGCCACGCAGAGCCACCGCTGTGCGAGTACCTCCAGGACCTGTACGTACACCTCGTAAGGGACCCCTCCGCCGCCGTACTCGACGGGATGGGGGAGTCCCAGGAACCCGGAACGCCCGAGCGTGCGCAACACCTCCCGGGGAAACTCCGAACGGGCCTCGAACTCGTCCGCCCGTGGGGCGAGTTCGCGGTCGGCGATGTCGATCGCCAGACCGATCAGGTCCGTCGCGTCCTGCGAGGGCAGAATCCTCTGTACTTTCGCCGTCACAGCGCCACTTCCTTTCCCACGATCCGTTCGAGTACGACCGCCACTCCGTCGTCGTCGCAACCGGGCGCCACCTCGTCGGCCAGCGGGTGCAGTTCGGGCCGGCCGTTGGCCATCATCACGCCGTGTCCGGCCCACGCCAGCATCGGCAGATCCGCCTCCGCGTCGCCGAAAGCGACGACCTGTGAGGCGTCGATCCCCCGGGCCTCGCAGAGCCGTCCGAGCGTGCCTACCTTGGTCACCCCGGGAGCGACGAGGTCGACGAACCCCCTGCCGTGATGGGCGACGTCCGCGAGGCCGTCCACCACGCGTGCCAACGCGTCGGGGCGGTGTTCGCCGAGACCGTCCCCGATCGCCCACATCTTCAGGACGGGTTCGTCGATGAGGAGCGGGTCGGCGTGGAACGAGGGGCCGATCAGGAGCCTTCCGGGATACCCGGGCTGGTAGCCGAGCGGTCCCGACCGCAGGACCCAGCCGAGGCTCAGGCCGGGGAAGTGCGCGGCGATGCGCCGGGCGATCTCCACCGAGTCCGCGGGCGCCAGCGTGCTGCTCCACGTCAGGGCCGTGGACGGCAGGGTGTGGACGGCCGCGCCGATGCAGCACACCGCTTCGCCGGTCAGCGAAAGATCGGACACGAACCCCTCGATGGCGGCGGAGTGCCTGGCGGTGACGAAGACGATCTCCACTCCCGCGTCCCGCGCCCGTGCCACCGCCGTACGTGTCCTCGCCGAGATCGAGCGGTCCGAACGCAGCAGGGTGCCGTCCAGGTCCACGGCTGCCATCTTGAAAGCGCTCATGACCGGCCCGCCCGCACGTCGAACAGTTCGTGCACCCGGGTCGCCGGACTCCCGGTGCCGAGCGCCAGGACCCTGTCGAGTTCGGCGAGGAAGTCCTTCGCCCATGCCTCGCCATAGCGGTCGCTCCGGTAGCGGAACTCCAGGGAGATCCCGTCGGGGCGGCGGAAGCCGAGGACCCGCAGCCCGCCTCTGGGGACCTCGGGCGTGGGCAGCGTGACCCGCCGCACGGAGAGCCCCGGCGGCTGGGTGAAGGTGTCCATCGCGTAGTCGAGTACGTCGAAATTGAGGTACGGGGGCATGCCGGCCGGGTCGCCGTAGCGGGCACCGTACTGCGGGTGGCCCAGTTCTTTCATGATCAGGGAGTGCGGAATCCGCTGGTGCCGCATGGCGTCCCAGAGGGTACGCCCCACCAGGCCCACCAGGTCGGAGAAGGTGGTGGACCCGTCGAATGTGGTGCGGAAGGTGGCCACGGTCGCCAGATAACCGACGAGGTGCTGCGTCTCGGGCCGGGTCCTGTTGCCCAGCGATCCGAACAGGGCGACCGTGCCGGCCGCCTCGTCCCCCACGGTGTCGAGTCGCCGCCGCCACACCGTGGCCTTCACCGCTGCTCCGACCACGGAGATGAGGCTGGTGCCCAGTGACTCCGCGAACGCGTCGATGGACTTGGTCCGCTCACTGTCGATGAAGGTCGACAGCTTCACCAGTCTGGCCGGTCCTTCGACGCCGCCCGCCGGATCGACCAGTCCGGACGAGGGGATGGGGTCGATGCCGTCGAACTGCTCGCGCCAGTAGCCCATCAGACGTTCGAGCACGGGGCCGCGCAGGTAGCCGCGCTCCCACGCGGCGAAGTCGGGGAACTGCACCGGGAGGTGGGGGAGCCGCGGTTCCCGTCCCGCGGCCAGCGACTCGTAGAGGGCGAAGAGCTCACTGATCAGGGTGCGCACCGACAGAGCGTCGATGTTCACGTGGTCCATGGTCATGCACAGCACATGGGTGTGCTCGTCCACCCTGACCACCATTCGGCGGAAGAGCGGCCCGGTGGAGAGCTCGAACGGCCGAACGGCGTCCTCGGCCAGCAGGGCGAGTGCGTGGTCCAAGCGCCGGTCGGGCGCGGTGTCCTCGACCGACACCACCCGCAACGGCTCTTGGAGGTCGGGCAGCACCGCCAGGGTGTGGCCGGCCGGGTCGACCGGGAAGCACAGGCGGAGCGACTCGTGCCGGTGGCCGAGGATCTCCAGACAGCGTTCGAGCAGCGTGACGTCCAGGGGCCCCTCGAAGATCAGGCCCACCGGGATCTTGTTGTTGACCAACTGCACGTGCCGGCCGGTTTCGAGCCGCTCCTCCTGGGTGAAGGAGACGGGAAGCCGCCCTTCGCGTGCCGTTGGGGTGATCAGCAGCGGTGATGCGTGCGGGGTGCTCACGGTGTCCTTTCGGCGGGGAACTCCGGGATTTCCGGAACGGTCGGGGGAGGCGCGGAAGAGGTGGTTCCCGCGGTCAGGACGTGTACCGCTCCCGGGGAGCCGGGCGGACCGGACACGGCCACGGCCACGAGGTCCCCCGCGAACGGGGGCAGCACCCGCCACGCGTGGCCGCGCCACCGGCCCGCCAGTTGGAACGGGACGACAGGAACGCGCCCGGGACGGAAGGCGACCCCTTCCCCGCACGCCTTCAGACACGACTCCTGCACCGTCCACAGGGCGGTGAAGGCGCGTGACCGCAGGCCTTCGGGGAGCGACGCCATCCACTCGCGGTCCTGCGGACGGCAGCAGCGGGCGATCAGACCGGGGGACGGAAGGGCCGGCGTCTGCACGTCCACCCCGACGTCCCGGCCGGCGGCCATCGCGACGGCGACCGCGTTCCCGCTGTGCGAGACGCTGATCCCGATCCGGACGTCCGTGAGCAGCACCGGCTTCCCCCTGCAGTCGGGGATTACGGGAGCGGTGGCGTACCGCGGACCGAACACGCGGTTCAGCGACCAGCGGAGCAGGCCCCGTCCCTCCCGGTAGTCCTGCCTCGCCGCGGCGGGGCGGTCGCGCAGGCCCTCACGGTCCGCGTCGCTCAGCGGGGTGTCCGCGAACGTACCCCGACTGGCGAGCGCGACCTGGATGCCGGGCCCCCTCACGCCCGTGGCCAGGAAGAGGTCTCCGGGCACGCGCGGCGTACCCGCCGCACGCTGTGGTCCCAGTAGGAGCGCACGGACAGGTCCGCGTAGATGAAGTCCCGCTTCAGCCGGACGTCCTGGAGACTGGAGGAGGTGTACCGTGCCCCGCTGCTCTCGGCGAGGAGTTGCAGACGGCAGGCGCGCTCCAGCACGGTCGCGAAGACGGCCGCGTGCCGGACGCTCTTGCCGACCACCACCCCGCCGTGGTTGCGCAGGAACACCCCGTTGCCGTCCGCCAGGGCCTCGGCGATCGCGTCCCCGGTGGCGATGTCCAGCACCGTGTTGCTGGTGGTGGTGAAGAGCCCGGTCCGGCCCGCGAACCAGGCTCCCTCGTGGGAGACCGGACGCAGTTCGAGATCGGTGGCTCCGAAGACCAGCGTGTGGGGCGCGTGGGAGTGGACGATGGCGTTCACATCGGGCCGGGCCCGGTAGATCGCCTGGTGCAGGGGGAGTTCGGGCGGGGCGAGAGAGGGGGCGGGCAGGGTGTGGTCCACGTGTGCCTGGACGATCTGTTCCGGTGTGGCCTCGTCGAAGCCGCACAGGGCGTTCTTGATGAAAAAGGTGTCCGACCCCGGGGCGCGGGCGGAGATCTGCCCCTGGTTGAAGTCGTCGTGTCCGTCGAGCGACAGCATGCGCGCGCCCAGGGCGATCTGGGTGAACAGTCGCTGATGGACCGTCGGAACCGGGTTCGTCCCGGAGATCACAGTCACTGGTACTCCGCTGCGTGGTGGTGGAGCAGGTCCTCGTAGACCGCGTCCATGGACTCCATCCCTGCCTTTCTCCCGTGCACCCAGCGCGCCGCCGCCGTCGCGCCGGCCGCCGCGGCCTCCAGCGATCCGACCGAGTGGCACAGCGACAGGGTCTCGGCCTGCCACGTCCACATCACCTCGTGGTCGCTGACGGCGAGGCCGCCGCGCAGGGAGCTGACGTCGTCGGGGTCACCGCCGCTCAGCGCCGACCAGGTGCGGCCCAGCTCCACCGCGGTCGCACTGGGGCGGTGCGCCTTGGTCACCGGATGGCGTTCCCGTACGCTCGCCCGCGGCCTGAACGCCTCGGGCAGGGCCGCTACCTCGCGGAGCAGCCGGGTCTGGAGGTAGTGGCCGAGCGAGAGGTTCGCCGCCCGGACGACCGGTACCGTCCTGGCCAGCACGCGCAGTTGGTCCCACTGCCGGTCGTCCAGGTTGGACACGCACTCGATCAGCGGGGTCCGGTTGCGCTCGCAGTACGCGCGCACCTGGTCCTGCGCACCGGGCCCGCTGGCATCGATCACGACGTCGGGTGTTCTCTCCGCCCGCCAGCCGCGCCGCGTACAGGTGAGGACGACGGACAGTCCCTCCGCACGGGCGTGCCCGGCGACGGCGCTGCCGAGCCGGCCGCCGCCGATGACGCCGACCGAGGGACCGGGCTCACGCCTCAACCGAATCCATTCCCTTCCGCACGAGGGGGACCAGGGTGTCCAGGCTCTCGAAGACCTCGTTGCCGGCGTCGGGGTCTATGTACACCCCGAGGTCGTTCTCGATCGCGTCGATCAGCCGCATGTACGAGAGGGAGGAATAGTTGAGGCCGCGCAAGGCCCCCTTGGCGTCGGCGATGTCCGCCTCGGTGATGTTGCCGTCGCCCGATTCGATGACGAGCGCGACCAACCGGGCACGCAGAGCGTCGTCGTTCATGTCAGTTCTCCTTGTGTCTCTCGCGAAACCACTGTCAGGTGCCGCACCGGTCACGATCACCGGTGGTGGGCGGTGAGCTCGCGCAGTGCTGCCAGGGAGGGCTTGCCGATGGAGTTGACCGGGAGCCGGTCGAGAACGAGGACGCGCGTCGGCACCTTGAAGGCGGCCAGTCGCTCCCGGCAGTGGTCCCGCACGGCGGCGCCGTCCAGCGACGCCCCTCCGGTCACCGCGGCGGCCACCAGCGAGTCACCGTGCTGATCGGTGTCCTCGAACACCACGACGTCGTGCACGCCGGCGACGCCGCGCAGGACGTCGGCCACTTCGACCGGGTCGACCTTGCGGCCACCGACGTTGATCGCCCGGCCGGTGCGGCCGGTGATGTGCAGGATGCCCTGGTCGAGCGAGCCCTCGTCACCGGTCCGATAGCGGCCTCGTGCGTCCAGCCGGGACTCGAAGACCCCTGGCGCGTTGAGGTAGCGCGAGCCCATGGACTCGCTGACGACGTGGATCGGGCCCGGACTGCCCGGGGTTCCGGCCCACAGAGTGACACCCGGAAGGGCCGGGCCGAGTCCGTCGAGGCCCTGCTCGTCGTGCGCGAAGGTCAGCGGTCCGGCCTCGGCCACACCGTAGTAGTTGCGGATGACGACCCCGGTACGCGAAGCGAAGGCCTCCTTCGTCTCCGGACGCAGCGGTGCGCCCGAGGAGATGGCCACCTCGATCCGCCGGGCCACGTCCTGGGCCAGCCCGCGGCGCAGCACCGACTCGTACAGGGCCGGGAAGCCGACCAGCCGGGTCGCTCCGACGGATTCGATGAGCCGGGCCGTCCGGCCGCCGGTGGGCAGCCCCCGGCTGAGGTGCAGCGAGGAACCCGTGAGGAAAACCGACAGCAACGAGGTGTTGAACGCCAGGCCGTTGGAGAGCCCGGCGAAGCAAGCCACCCGGTCGTCGGCGCCGAGGCCGGTGCCCTCCGCCCAGTTCGCCGCCGCTGCCGCGACGGCGCCGCCGGAGAACTCGATGCAGTTCGGCTTGCCGGTCGTGCCGGAGGTGAACCGGCAGACCTCCGTGTCGTCCAGCAGCATCGGACGCTCCGCCGGCGCGGCCGTCCGGCCGACGCGGAGCGTACCGGTTCCGGAGGCGAGCAAATCTCCCGGCACGGCCGGCGACTTTCCGTCCGACGGCGCGTCGCGCACCAGCAGATCGAGCCCGCACTCCTCGGTGATCAGGGAGAGCTCACGGGGGCCGAAGCTGGAGTCGATGAGGAAGGGGACGTCCCCGGCGAGCAGGACCGCGACGTAGCACACCACGTACTCGGCCGAGTTGGAGGCGACCAGTCCCACCCGGGACGGTTCGTCGCCGCGCCGGAGGCGGCGGAACGCCTCGGCGGTCCCGGTGGCCCGGGAGAGCACCTCGCCGTAGGTGAGTCCGGTGCCGGGATCGGTGACGGCGAGCCGGGAAGCATGACGCCGGGCCGCCTCGGTGAAGAGATCGCTCAGCATCGCTCATCCCTCGCTCTGCGCGTAGGCGACGGGCATACGGTCCCACTTGACTCCGCCACGACCCGTGGCGCCCAGGGAGAGGAGGTAGACGGGGTCGTGGTCCTCGGGCAGCCCGGAAGCGGTGCGCCACAGCGCGGCGTCGAATCCCCCGACCGCGGTGACGCCCAGCCCGGCGGCCGTGGCTCCGAGGTAGAGGAGGTGGGCCGTGCCTCCTGCCCGGAAGAGCAACTCCCGCAGGCAGGCGGACCGGCGGGTCACCAGGTCCGCCCGCGGTGCGTGGAACACCACGAACGCCGCCGCGTGCCGGAGGTGTTCCTGCCCCATGCACGCACGGACGACGAGGTCGCCGTCCGGCGCCTTCGCCAGCGGGGGCGCGGGCTCGCCCGACAGCCGGAACACCCGGGAGGGAGCCCCCTCGACCGTACGGGCCAGCACGGTCACACCGAGCTCTCCGCTCGGCGGGAGATCCGTGCGCAGTGCGGTCGCGGCGGCTGCCAGCGTCAGGTCCAGCACGTCCGCGGGCACGGCGGACGGCACGTACCGCTTGCTCGATCTGCGTCGCCGGGAGAGCGCGGTCCACCGTGGGGCGGACAGTTCGGGAACGGGCCGGGCCGAAGGGCCGGGGCGCGTGAGAGGCCGCGCACCCGGGACGGGCTTGGGGGCCTCGTCGCCCGGGAGCACGGGCAGCAGTGACTCCCAGCAGACCTGTTCCATCCATGAGGGACCCTCGGTGGCAGGGCCCTCCGCGTGGACACTCCAGCCGTCGGGGAGCGCCGCGTCGCCGGTGGTGCCGACACGCAGTAACGAGTGGATCTCGCGGCAACGGTCCACCAGCCCCAGAAGCACTTCCATCGGGCGGCGGTCGAAGCGCAGCAGGAGTTCGGTGCCGCGCCCCTGGCTCGTCCCGAGCGCGTTCACCGCCATGTGGGCGGCGTCCAGCTGGGTGTAGAGGTAGCCCCGGTCCGCGTACTTGCGCATGGACAGCCAAGGCCGGGTCACCAGCACCAGGAGCGCACCCCCGGGTTCCGGTGGGTCGATGCCGGCCAGCAGGCACTGGTCGCGCACCGACGCCTCCCCCGCCCCGACGCGCCGGCACCGTCGGCGCACCGGATCGACGGCCAGCACCTGGCCCGTCCGGGTGCCGTGGCCCGCGAGGACGACGTAGAACTCGTACGGGTAGATCGCTCCGGCCGAGGGCACGGCCCGCTCGCCCCCGCCGCCGACGGCCACCGAGCCTTCTACGGCACGCAGCGCGGCCGCCAGCCCCGCCGACGTCGTCACACGGTTGTCCAGCCGGGTTTCGGGCGACACCAACGCCATTCTGCCCCAAAGGCTCTCTCGCCCAGAATGCCCAATTAACGGGCGGGTCGGAGCCTTCTGATTGTGCATCAAATCGCGCTCCTAAATCCTTCACGGTTCAATGAACAGTGGGACGACAGGAAACACAATGCAAAGAATCGTCCATTTCTTTGAGTGATCGAAGAAATTGACAGCAACGAAAGATCCACAGGGGCGAAAGCGCTGGTCATGCGCCGAACTCCCCCGTAGAACAGGCCAATTGGTCTGGTCCAAAAAACGTAGCACGGTCCACTGGGGATAGGCCACCCCGCACACATCAGGTGAGACGGGAGGAGCGAATGCGTGGAGTTTTCGGCATCCATGAATCGTGGGACAGGTGACGGTGACTACGGATGTCTGGGTAGATGCAGGGCGTTTTCGGTAAATGTGGGGGCGACGGCTCCGATCTCCATGAGCTCAAGGAGTATTCCGCTTCGAGCGGTACGAAGGAGCGAGGGGTCGCCCGCGAAGGGCGGCACCCATGGCCCGGACGGGCCGCCGCCCGCCCTTCGGCACTCCTCCCGGCCCGGTGGCGGGCGCGGCGTCCCCCGCCGGTCGCGGCTCCGGATCCGGCCCCGCGCCGCGACGGCTGACGTCCTCGCCCACCCCGGAGCGACCGGCGGGCCGCAGCGGCCGCGAGGATCCTGTTGGGATCATGGTCGCGTGAGCGACACGCGAAGGGCTGGGGCACCATGACAGAGAAGATCCACCGCGCGAGGGGCGAAGAGTCTGCTCGACGAGGCACCGGCCCGGTCCGTGCTCCGGTCGTCCGGAGCGACGAGCTCGGCTCGTTCGCCCGGGGCGTACTGGCCGAGCGCCACCCCGCCCTCGTCCGGCAGGTGCGGGACGCCTTCCCGTACGGCCGCCGCCAGCACGAGGCCCTCGACGTGCTGCTGGCCGAGATCACCGACGACGTCGTCGGGCCGCTCCCCGCCGAGGACGACGACCACGACCATGCGCACTGGGCTGCCTGGGGGCAGGAGTACTTCGGGGGCTCCTGGTACGACGCCCCGTTCCTGTGGGCGGAGAACTACTTCTACCGCAGGCTCCTCGGCGCCGTCGGGTACTTCGGCACGGGCCCGTGGCGCGGAGTCGATCCCTTCGCGCCGTCCAAGCGGGCCGAACTGCGGGGCGAGGCGGTGGAAGGGGAGCTGCGGGCGCTGGACGCGCTCGCCGACGCTCCGGCCGGCCGGCGGGGCGCGGCGCTCCTGCACGCCTCGCTCTGGGGCAACCGCGCGGACCTCGGCTTCCGGATCTCGGCGGGAGGGCCGGCGGAGAGCGGCGTCGTGGCCCCGGCACTGGTCGCCGACGACAGCGCCACACTGTGGCAGCTCCTGCCCGCCGGGAGTCCTGCCACGGTCGCGGTGGTGGCCGACAACGCCGGACGTGAGCTGATTCCCGATCTCGTCCTCATCGACCACCTCCTCGGACATGGGCACGCCGAGCGGGTCGTGCTGTACGTCAAGCCGTCCCCGTACTTCGTCTCCGACGCGATGACCGCCGACGTGGTCGACTGTCTGCGCCGCCTCGTCGAGGCGCCCGGCGAAGCGGGCCGGACCGGGGAGCGGCTCTGGACGGCGATGGCCGCCGGAGCGGTGGAGGTCCGCACCCACCCGTTCTTCTGTGCGCCGTTCCCGTACGAGGAGATGCCCGACGACCTGCGCAAGGAGTTCCGGGGGGCCGCCCTCACCATCCTGAAGGGGGACCTCAACTACCGTCGCCTGGTGGGCGACCGGCGGTGGGGCGCGACCGACTCGTTCGCCGGGCTCACCGCCCACTTCCCCGGGGCCGTCGCGGCGCTCCGGACGCTGAAGTCCGATGTCGTCGTCGGCCTGGAGCCGGGAGTGCTCGACAACCTCGAACGGTCCGGGGCCGCGTGGCGGACGAGCGGCACGCACGCGCTGATCCAGGCGCGGAGGTAGACCCGCACGAGACCTGACGCCGGAGGCCGGCGGGCGGCCCCGGGACGCAGTCCGCGGGCTCGGCTCTCGCCGGCCGCCCGTCGCACCCCCGAGGGGTGGGCGGCGCCCCAGCGGCCGGGCACCCCCCCCCGCGGCGGGGGGGCCGGGCCGGCGAACACATCGGTGTTCTCCGCCCGCGGGCCCCGGTCGGGGCGCTCCCGGAACTCGATTTCCTCGCCCAGCTTCTCCAGTTCGAGGACCGCGATGGTGTTGACACCGGACCGCAGCAGCGGTGCCGGGCAGTAGAGGGTCACCTGGGGCCCCGCCTCCCGGTAGCGGCCGAGCAGGAACCCGTTGACCCAGACGAAGCCGCGGCGTGACCCGGGCAGCGCCAGAAAGGTGTCCGCCGGAGCGTCGACGTGGAGCTCGGCGACGGCGAATCCGCCGGCCGCGGCGGCGACGGGACCGCCAGGCGTACCCGACGGCCCCGCGGCGAGCGCCCCGGGCGGCTCCGTGCCCGCGACGAGCGCCTCGGACAGTTCCGCGTCGGACCACTCCTGGAGCGCGACCGCTGCGCTCTCCCAGCCCTGCACCGTGCGCCGGTCGACCAGGACGGGGCCGAGAAGGCCCTTGTGCCCGCCGACGGTCGGTCCGTAGTTGATCCGGCCGAGGTTCTCGACCAGGATCTCCAGCGTCACCACCTCGCCCGCTCCCTCCAGGGGAAGCTCCCGGGAGTCGGCGTCGGCGATGCCGAGGAAGGTGCCGTCGGCGAAGACGAGGGCACGGTCGCGCACGTCGCTCAGGGTCAGCTGGTGCGTGCCCGCCGGGACGCGCGGGTGCGCGGTGTACAGGACCATGCCCGCGTCCAGGCCGAGCTGTTCGAACGTGGCGGGGCGCGGAGCGGTGCGGGTGTTCGCGGGGGGCACGGCGCGAAGCCCGGAGAGGAGGCCGGCGTGGCGTGCGAGCGGTACGCGGGCGGGCGGCAGCACCGGCATCCGCTCGGGCGACCGGAGGGGGCCCTCGGCGCCGAACACCTCGCGCATGGCGAAGAACTTGGGCGTGAGCGAGCCGTCCTCGGCGATCGGCGCGTCGGAGTCGTAGCTGGTCACCACGGGTTCCAGTCGGCCGTCCGTCTCGTTGGCACCCGCCCAGAGGCCGAAGTTGGTGCCGCCGTGCGCCATGTAGATGCTCACACCGCCACCGTCCGCGATGATGCCGCGCAGGGTGTGCACGGCGCTCTCCACCCCGCGTACGTGGTGCTTCTTGCCCCAGTGGTCGAACCAGCCGCTCCAGAACTCGGCCACCAGGAAGGGCTCTTCGGGACGCCTGCCGGCGAGGAGCTTCCGGGCGGCCTCGGGCTTGGAGCCCAGGGTGGCGGCCATCAGGGTGCCCGGCAGGGAGCCGCCGTCCAGCATCAGCTCGGTGGGGCCGTCCGCCGTGAACAGCAGCTCCTCGATGCCCCGTTCGGTCAGGGCGTCGCGGCTCCAGCGCATGTAGGCGTGGTCGTCGCCGTAGCTGCCGAACTCGTTCTCCACCTGCACCGCGACGACCGGTCCGCCACGGGACGCCTGGAGGGCCGCGATGCGGGGGATCAGCTCGTCGAACCAGGTGCCGAGGGCGGAGGTGAACGCCGGGTCGGAGCTGCGCGGGGCGAGGTCGCGTCCGGTGATCCAACCCGGCAGACCGCCGTTGGACCATTCCGCGCAGATGTAGGGGCCGGGCCTGACGATGACGTCGAGGCCCTCCTCGCCCACCATGCGGATGAACCGCTCGAGGTCGCGCCAGCCGTCGAAGTCCGCCGGCCGGTCCTCACGGGGCTGATGGAAGTTCCACGCCACGTACGTGTCGACGGTGTTGAGCCCGAGATCGGCGATCCGGCGGATGCGGTCCCGCCAGAGGTCGGGATGAACCCGGAAGTAGTGCAGCGCTCCCGACAGAATCCGGTGCGGAAGGCCGTTGCGGTACATGCGGCCATCGCGCCAGGACAGTGCTGCGGTGGCGGGGCCCGCCGTCGCAGCGTCCGTGGGGCGTGCCGGGGCGATGTGTGTCGTGGGCGGCTCAGTCACGGCGCGAGCGTATGTTATCGATGACATGTATAACAAGCTTGGTAGAGTCCAGCAGCCGATCCCGGAGGATGGAGCGACTTGAACGAGGACATCGCGAGGCCGAGGCAGCCGAGCATGGCCGACGTGGCCCGCATCGCCGGCGTTTCGGCGCAGACGGTGTCACGTGCGCTGCGCGGTTCGCCGAACGTCACCCCCGACACCAACCGGCGCGTGCTCGCCGCCGTGGAGCAGGCCGGCTACCGGTTCAACAGCGCCGCCAGGGCGCTGTCTTCGGGGCGCAGTCACACCATCGGGCTCGTCCTGCTGGAGTCCGGCGGGTACTACTCGCGCTCGGCGGTGACCGCCGGTGTCGAGTCGGCGGCGGGCGCGGCAGGGTACGCGGTGAGCATCGCGACCATCGCCGGGCTCGACGCCGGCCTGATGGAGCGTTCCCTCGCCAAGCTCGCCGACCAGGGTGTCGATGGTCTGGTGATCGCCGTGCCGCTCATCTCGGTGACGCAGAAGATAGAGGACCTCACCCGCGAGATCCCGACCGTCACCCTCGACGGGTCGCGGACGCAGGGGGCCCGGGTGCTCGGGATCGACCAGGCCGAGGCGGGGCGCCTGGCCACGCAGCACCTGCTCGACCTGGGCCATCGGCAGATCTGGCACATCGCCGGGCCGGACGAGTGGATCGAGGCGCGCCAACGGCGCCAGGGCTGGCGGGAGTGCCTGGACGCGGCCGGGATCGAGGCACCGACCCCTCTGGAAGGGGACTGGTCGCCCGACTCAGGGTACCGGCAGGGGCAGATCGTCGCGATGATCCCGGAGATCACCGCGGTCTTCGTCGCGAGCGACGAGATGGCGTTCGGGGTGATCAGAGCCCTGCGTGAGCGCGGCCGTTCGGTGCCCGACGACGTCTCCATCGTGAGCGTCGACGACATCGCGCTGGCGGCCTACTGCGCACCGCCCCTGACGACCGTCCGGCAGGACTTCTACGGCTACGGCGCGGCGGCCGTCACGCTGTTGCTCCAGGGGGAGGCCGCCGTCGAGGAGTCGACCGTCACCGCCTCCCTGTCGGTGCGCGGCTCCACCGCACCGCCCCGCCAGAGCTGAGGCCGGGGGCCCCTCCTGTGCCGGAGGTGGGGCTGCGCCGCCCCGCCGGGAGTTGCGCCGCCCCGCCGGGAGTGAGGCCGCCGCGCCGGGAGTAAGGCCGCAGCGCCGGGAGTAAGGCCGGGGCTCCTCGCGCCCGGCGGGGCCGGGTGTCCGCCCGCGTCCCACTGGGCCGCCCGCGTCCCACTGGGCCGCCCGTGTCCCACCGGGCCGCTCGCGGGCCGCACGCGTCCCGCCGGTCGTCACCGCGTCCCACTGGGCCGCCCGCGGCCCGCACGCGTCCCGCCGGTCGTCACCGCGTCCCACCGGCCGCCCGCGTCCCGCCGGGCCGTCACCGCCCCACCCGCACGCTCGCCCGTGTCGGCCGATCCGACCCTGTTGTCACTAGACGCCCGAGTTGGCCGACTCGTGACGATCACCCGGGTCCGCCCCGTCCGACTCCCGTCCCGGGCGCGCCCTTTCGTCCCGCTCGCGCGCGGTTCGCGACGGTTCGGCGCCGGCTTTGCGCGGGATTCGACAGGGTCCTTGCGAAAACGTTATGGACCGCCCCGTGGCGGTCCGCGGAGTGCGTGACCGCCTCCGCGCGTTCCTGCCGCGACGCCGGAACTCCCTTGTGCGCATGGAGTGCTGGCGTCCGATCGCGCTCCGTGAGTGCCCCCGCCCGGGGTCGCGCCCCGGTCCGCCGCGACGTGCGGATCGGTCCCGGTGTGCCCCGTTCGGCGAATCGACCTCATCTGACCCCTTGCGCCGTCATGTGATCGATGCCATCGTACGCACCATGTTATCGGTGCCACCGTAACAACGCCGGATCAACGAAGATCCAAATCCGGCACTGCGGTGGCGCGGCGCGCGGTGACGGGACCCTCGACGGGGGCCCATCGCGCCCGCTCTGCCACTCGCAGTCAGGTGGGCAGTTGTCCACGGGAAGGACCCCCCAAATGAGGAAGTCGCTCGCCTTTGCGGGCACCGCTGTGACGGTGCTCGGGCTGCTCGCCACCGGATGTTCGGGAGGCGGGGACAGCGCGGACTCGGGCAAGACGACCCTCAAGGTCGCCGCCCTCGAAGGCGGCTACGGCCGGGACATGTACGCCCAGGTCATCAAGGCCTACGAGGCGACCCACCCGGACGTGGACGTCCAGCTCCAGATCTCGAAGAGCATCGAGGACGAGATCACCCCGAACATGAAGGCCGGCAAGTACCCGGACGTCGTGGTGCTCGGCCAGGGCCGCAAGGCCGCCCTCACCGAGACGCTGGTCAAGGACAAGGCCGTCGAGGACCTCACCCCGGTCCTCAAGACGAAGGTCCCCGGCGAGGACAAGACGGTCGGCGACAAGCTCACCGAGGGCATCGTCGGCAACCTGAACACCAACCCGTACGGCACGGACAAGACGTACCTGATGCCGATGTACTACGCGCCGACCGGGCTGTTCTACAACCAGGGCCTGTTCGAGAAGAACGGCTGGAAGACCCCGGCCACCTGGGACGAGATGTTCGCGCTCGGCGACAAGGCGAAGAAGGCGGGCATACCCCTCTTCACCTACCCGACCGCCGGTTACCTCGACTCGTACTTCTTCGCGCTGCTCGCCGACGTCGGCGGGGAGCAGTTCTACACCGACGTCATGACGTACAAGAAGGACATCTGGAAGTCGGCGAACGCCAAGAAGGCGCTCGACATCACCACCAAGCTGCTCAGCTACGCCGCGCCGACCACCGTCGGCTACGCCAACGAGCAGGACTTCACCAAGAACCAGCAGTCGATCCTGGACGACAAGGCGCTGTTCATGCCGAACGGCACCTGGATCACCGGTGAGATGGCGGACGCCCCGCGCGCCGACGGCTTCACCTGGGGCCTGACCCCGCTGCCGGCCGTCACCGCGGGCGCCAAGCGCTACCTGACGACCTCGGTCGAGTCGGTCTGGGTCCCCAGCGCCGCCCAGCACAAGGACGCGGCGAAGGACTTCGTCGCCTACCTGTACTCCGACGAGGCGGCGAAGATCTTCGCCAAGTCGAACGCGATCCAGCCGATCCAGGGCATCGCCGACAGCCTGACCGGTGAGAGCGCCTCGTTCTACAAGCTCTACGAGGACCCGTCGGTCTCCGCGCTCGTCGGCGGCTTCGCGAGCACCTCGCCGGTCGAGGGCGTCGACATCAAGGCCACGCTCTTCGACACCGCCAACAGCATCATCAGCGGCGACACCACCGAAGCCAAGTGGCAGTCCGCGCTGAACGAGGCCAGCGAGAAGCTGCGCCAGGCGGCCAACTGACGTGCC
>NZ_JBHWZJ010000082.1:0-23886 GCF_042728415.1 Streptomyces sp. NPDC060198
GAACGGACGACCGGGCCCCGTCGGGGCATGGGGCGGAGCAAGTCCGCCCCAGCGGGTCAGTACGGCTTGACGAGCACGTGGGCGGCGCCCGGGATGCCGATCTTCAGGAGCTCGTCCTCCTCGGGCGTCGTCGGGTTGCCGGTCTCCTGCTTGAGGACCGCCCGCGACAGGCTCTGCACGAACATCGCGCGGGGGCGGCGCCGGGCCTCCCACGCGGCGAGCGCCGTCGCGACGTCCTCCTCGGCGTCCAGCGACTGGGCCAGCACCAGCGCGTCCTCGACGGCCATCGCCGCGCCCTGCGCCAGCTGCGGCGCGGAGGCGTGCGCGGCGTCACCGGCGAGCACGACCCGGCCGACGTGCCAGGGCTCCTCGACGGTCACCTGGGAGATCCGGGAGTACACCACGGCCGCCGGGTCGGTGACGTGCTTCAGCGCCTCGGCCACCGGCCCGCCGAAGGCGGTGAGCCGCTCCGCCAGCTCCTCGTGCGCCCGCTCCGGGTCCGGCCGGAAGTCCGGCTCCTCGCCGAAGACGGCGCCCAGGTACATCAGCTCGTCGGTGATCGGGGTGAGCAGTGCCTTGGCGGCCTCGTTGCCCGCGCTCATCACGACACCCTGGACCTCGGGCTGACGCGGCACGGTGACCCGCCAGTTGGCGAAGCCGGTGTACTCGGGGGTGTACGTGTCGCCGTAGAGACGGCCGCGCAGCGGCGAGCCGATGCCGTCGAAGCCGACGACCAGGTCCCAGCGGGCGGACGAACCGTCCGACAGGCCCACGTCGACCCCGGCGCCGTCGTCGGACAGCTCGGTGATCGTCGTGCCGTAGGAGACCTCCGCGCCCGCGGCCGTCGCGGCCTCGGCGAGAATCCGGGCCAGCTCGGGCCGGGGTATGCCGTTGTTCGAAGGGGCGTCGTCCATGCGCGGCTGCGGGATCTTGGCCAGCGGGGCGCCGGACGGGTCGCAGATGGTGAGGATCTCCCACTCGAAGCCCGCTTCGAGGCAGGCGTCCAGGGTCCCGATCTCCCGCATGACGTGGAGGGCGTTGGACGGCTGGATGATGCCGACGCCGAGAGCCTCGACGCCGTCGCGCAGTTCGGCGACCCGGACGGTGTGACCGCGCCGGGCGAGGGCGGTGGCCAGGGTGAGGCCGCCGATCCCGCCGCCGTGGATCAGTACGCGCAGGGGTGTTGCCATGTCTGTTCTCTTTCCCGGGAGGTTGAGGAGTGCGGGGAGGGCGCGGGCCGGGCGACCGTCAGCCGACCGCGGCCGGCAGCGCCATCAGATGGTCGACCAGTGCCAGCAGCACGTCGCGGCCGAAGGACCGCTCGCGCACGTCGCCGACGAGGAGCGGGACGTGCGGGTCCAGGTCGAGCGCCGCGCGGATCTCCTCGGGGCTGCGGGTGTTGTGCCCGTGGAAGCAGTTGATCGCCACCACGAACGGGATGTCCCGGCTCTCGAAGAAGTCGATCGAGGCGAAGCTGGTGTCCAGCCGGCGGGTGTCGGCGATGACGACACCGCCGAGCGCCCCGTTGACCAGGTCGTTCCACATGAACCAGAAGCGTTCCTGTCCGGGCGTGCCGAACAGGTAGACCACCAGCTCCGGGCTGACCGTGATGCGGCCGAAGTCCAGCGCGACCGTCGTGGTGCTCTTCCGGCCGACACCGGCCAGGTCGTCGACGCCGATGCTGGCCTTGGTCAGGAACTCCTCGGTGCGCAGCGGGGCGACCTCGCTGACCGCGCCCACCAGGGTGGTCTTTCCGACGCCGAAGCCACCGGCGATGAGTATCTTGACGGCGCTGGGCGCCGTTTGAGGGGTTGTCATCTTGCTCAGAGTCTCCGGAGTCCGTCACGTACGGCGGCCAGCATGCCCATGTCGGCCCCGCCGGAAGCCCGTGCCACCGACAGCGGGGCACGGGCCAGCAGCAGGCCCTGGGAGACCAGATCCGCCAACAGGATCTTGGTCACCGAGATCGGCAGGTCGAGATCGGCGGACACCTCGGCGACTGCTGCGGGGTGCATGCAGCGGTCGAGGATCATGCGGTGTTCCGGCTGGAGCCGGCCAGGCCGCAGCGGTGTGCCGTGCTCGTCGCGCATCTCGTGCACGGTCGTCAGCACGGTGATGAGAGTGAAGTCGTCCCGCTCGGGAGCGGTCCGGCCCCGGGTGATCGTGTACGGGCGCACCATGGTGCCCGCACCGTCGTCCTCATCGGCGTCGATCTCGTCGTCGTCCCAGTAGGGCGTCACACCCGCTGCCCGTCCCCGGTGCCGAAGGCGTCGAACTCGCCGCGCACGGGCGCGGTGAGCTTCTGGCCGACCTGCTGGACCAGGTTGTGCATGGCCAGGGACATCACCTCGGCGTCCACCTCCTGGGAGGCGACGACGGCGAGGTGGGTGCCCTGACCGGCGGTGATGATGAAGAGCCAGAGGTCGGCCAGCTCCACGATGACCTGGTGGACCGTGCCGCCGCGGAACAGCTGGCCGACGCCCCGGGCGAGGCTCTGCTGCCCGGTGCAGATCGCGGCGAGCCGTTCGGCGTCGGACCGGTCGATGGTCCGGGAGTGACTCACGACCAGTCCGTCGTCGGACAGCAGCACGGCGTTGACGGTCTCGGCCACCGAGTCCACCAAGCCGTCGAGCAACCAGTCGAGGTCCTGGAGCGTGGCCGTTGTGCGTGTCATGACCGTTCTTCTCTCGGGTTGAGGGGCGATGGGGGAGGGGTCGTCCGCGCGGGCGCCCCGTCGGCCGAGCGTGCCTCGCGCGACCGCCGCTGGAACGCCCCGATGGCAGCACCGGCACGCCGGGGAGCGGGCCTGAGCAGAGGGTTCTCGTCCCAGCTCGGGGTCCTGGGGGCGGTGGCCTGCCGGCCCGCCCCGGGATCGACCCGGAGCTCGTCGACCAGGCTGGCCTGGCGGACCCGGCGGGGGAGCGGGGGCTCCGAGCCGGGTGCCGGGGCGTCCTGGCCGGGCGGGAGCGCGGGATGGCCGGAGACCTCGGGCTGCCGCTCGCCGCTGTGCGCGTGGTTCCCGTAGGGCGAGGTGTCCGGGTCGGGCCCCGGGAAGCCGCCGGGGTACGGCTGCTCCTGGTAGGACTCCCGGTACGAGGGCTCCGCGAACGACGGCTCCGGGTAGCCGGGTTCCGGCGCCGGGTACAGGTCGGCCGACGCGTCCTGGACCGGGAAGCCGTGGTCCGGCACCGGGTACTGTCCGGCCGCCGTCATGTACGGCTGCTCCTGCGGGGCGTACCCCTGGTCCTGGGGCACGTAGGGGTCCGAGGGGGAACCGTACGACTGGTCGCCGGGACCGTAGGAGCCTTCGGCCGTGCCGTACGACTCCTGCGCGGGGGCGTAGGACGTCTCGGCGTACCCCTCGTTCCCGTAGGGCTCCGCGGGGGCGGAGTACGGGGTTTCCGGGACCGTGTACGTACCGGAGACGACCGGGCGGTCCGTGTCCGCGACGGCGGGGGGCCGCTCCTCGGACGGTTCGGACTGCGCGGACCGCTGGGAGCGGGCGGCGGCGTGGTCGACCAGTGCGGTGACCCCGGCCATCGCCCGGCCCTGGACCCGGGACGGCAGCGCGCCGGCGGAGGCGGGGGCCTCCTCGCGCACCGGCTCCGGCGCGGGCACCGCCGCGGGTACGGCGGCCACCGGGCGCCCGGTCGGGTGCGCGACCGTGAGCTCGTCGGGCACGAGGACGACGACACGGGTGCCGCCGAACGCCGACGAACGGAACTCCACCCGCAGGTCGTGCTGGTGGGCGAGACGGGAGATCACATGGAGGCCGAGCCGGATGTCCTCGGAGTGGGCGAGCACGTCCATCCGGGGCGGTCGGCTCATCAGCTCGTTGGCTTCCGCCAGTTGGTGTTCCTCCATGCCGAGGCCGCGGTCCTCGACCTCGATGGCCAGACCGCGGCTCACCTTGGCGGCGCGGACCTCCACGGGGCTCGGCGGCCGGGAGAACGTCAGCGCGTTCTCGATCAGTTCGGCCAGTACGTGCGAGACGGGGCCGACGGCCCGCTCGGACAGCCAGGGCGTCCCGTCGAGGTCGAGCACCACCCGCTGGTAGTCCTGCACCTCGCCCTGGGCGGAACGCATGACGTCCAGCAGCGGGACGGGCTTGCGCCAGCGCCGGTGCGGGGCGCCGCCGGCCAGGATGACCAGGTTCTCCTCGTACCGGCGCAGACGCGCGGTGAGGTGGTCCAGGTCGAAGAGCCCGTCGAGCACCTCGGGGTCCTCGTGCTTGCGCTCCAGCTGGTCCAGCTTCTTGAGCTGCTGGCCGATGAGCTGCTGGGTGCGGCGGGCGATGCGGAGGAGGAGGCGTTCGAACCCGCGGTGCTGGTCGGCCTGCTTGACGGCGGCGGCGAGCGCGCTGGTGCGGGCGAGGTTGAGTGCGGCGCCGAGCTGGGTGAGCTCGTCGCCGGACTTGTCCTTGCGATCGGACTCGATGGCGCGGGCCTCGGCCTCGACATCGATCTTCTCGCCCTGGCCGAGCCGTTCGACGACGTCCGGAAGGGTGCGTTCCAGCTCTTCCGCGTGGTCCTGGAGGCGCTTGATACGGCGTCGCAGGTTACGCGTGAGGCGCCAGGTGGTGAGGATGACCGCGACCACGGCGAGCAGACCGACCACCGTGGTGATCACCATCTTGACCAGCAGGGACACGATGCTGTCCTTGCCGATCGAGACCACCATTTCGGTGCGGTGCTGGAGCAGGGCCACCAGCTGGGGGGTGACCTCGTCCATCGTCGAACGCCAGGACTTCTGCGAGGCGACGATCCTGACGTACCCCTTGGAGTCGGCGTCGCGGGGCGCGAGGATCTGCGCCTCCAGCTTCGTCTTCGTCTTCCAGGCCTCACCCTCGGCCATCTTGTTCCACATCGCCCGCTCGTCGGCGGGGAGGTTGGGAAGCACCTTCGTGGAGTACTGGAAGGACTGGCCGGTGATCTCCTCGCGCAGTTGCGCGAGGTCCGCGGTGCTGAGCTTGCCGTCGGACCAGCCACGGGCCAGCAGCGCGTCCGAGCGGGACGCCATCTCCTTGACCCAGAAGAGGTCGACCAGCGGTGCGGACGCGGTGGTCACCTCGCCGTTGTCCACCTGGCTGAGGGCGGCGAAGAGCTGGAGGTCGACGTCGATGAGGTCGGTGTAGTAGCCGTAGACCACCGCCTGCTGCTCGTCGTCGCCCTGGTCGACCAACGTCCGTTGCGCGGGGAGCTGGTTGATCGACTCACGGGCCTTGCCGACGGCCTCGCGCACCTTGACGGGGGCGCTGTCGGCGGAGATGTCGGAGACCGACTGGAAGGTCTCGATCGCCTTGTCGGTGAGCTTTCGCTGGCGCTGGAGAGCCTCCTTCGAAGCATCGGGATCGGCCAGCGCCTCCGCGCTGAGCCGCCGTTCCTCCTGCAGGTTGAAGTACACGATGTTGGACGGCTGGCCGGCCTTCTGGGCCAACTGCCCCTGGGCTGCCTGCCGCTGGAAGTCGAGCAGGGTCTGACCGCTGGTGACCGCCCAGAGGGCCGCGAGGGCGACGCCGGGGACGATGGCCAGGATGAGCAGGGCTGTCCGCAGCGACATGGGGGTCGAGTCGGTGCGCCGAGACGCGCGCGTGCGCAGGGCATGCTCCTTGACGTGGGTGACGGTCTCACGAACCGTCAATTCCGTTGAGAACTTCGACACATAGATACTAGGCACAGTGAAAAAATGAAGAGAAAGTGGGCTCACATGAACAACACCGGTCCCACGTATTCCCCACACCTCTAGACGCCCCAGGGGCGCGTACCGGGACCGCCCGGGTGGTCATCAGGCGCCGCCGCGCCCCGTGCGGCGTGCCGGACGGGTGAACGCCGCCGGGGGATATATCTGTACTCAGTGCCATATTTCCCGGACGCCCCGCTGTGATCGCGCTCATCCTCTGCCACTTCGCGCTGGCGGCCTGTGCCGGTCCCCTGGTGCACCGGCTGGGCAGCCGCGCGTTCACCGTGCTCGCGCTCCCCCCGGCCGCCACCACGGCCTGGGCCTTCACGATGTGGACGAGCGCCGCCGACGGACGGCCCGACGAGTGGTCCTGGGACTGGATTCCGGTGTACGACGTCTCCGTCGATCTGCGCCTGGACGCCCTCGGCGAACTGATGGTGCTGCTCGCCGCGGGAGTCGGCACCCTCGTGCTGCTCTACTGCGCCTCGTACTTCGCCGACGACACACCCCAACTGGCCCGGTTCGCCGGGAACCTGCTGGCCTTCGCCGGCGCGATGCTCGCCCTCGTCCTCGCCGACGACCTGATCACGCTCTACGTGTTCTGGGAACTGACCACCGTCTTCTCCTACCTGCTGATCGGGCACACCAGCGAGAAGAAACAGAACCGCAGATCGGCCCTCCAGGCCCTCACCGTCACCACCTTCGGCGGACTCGCCATGCTGGTCGGGTTCCTGATCATCGGACAGGCGGCCGGAACGTACCGGATCTCGGAGATCGTCGACCACCCTCCCACCGCCTCCGTCGCCGTCCAGGTCGCCGTCGCACTGGTCCTGGCGGGCGCGCTGTCCAAGTCGGCGATCTGGCCGTTCTCCCTCTGGCTGCCCAACGCCATGGCCGCCCCGTCCCCGGTCAGCGCCTATCTGCACGCCGCCGCGATGGTGAAGGCCGGCGTCTACCTGGTGGCCCGGCTCGCCCCCGCCTTCGCCGACGTACCGCTGTGGCGCCCGGTGATCCTCGTGCTCGGCGCCGCCACCATGCTGCTCGGCGGCTGGCGCGCCCTGCGCCTGCACGACCTCAAACTCGTGCTGGCCTACGGCACGGTGAGCCAGCTCGGCTTCCTCACCCTGCTGGCCGGCGACGGCAACCGGGACGCCGCGCTCGCCGCCGTCGCCATGATCCTGGCCCACGCCCTGTTCAAAGCCCCGCTCTTCCTCGTCATCGGTGTCGTCGACCACGCGACCGGCACCCGCGACCTGCGCCGGCTCTCCGGCGTCGGCCGCTCCCTGCCGTACGTGTGCGCCGTCGGCGTGCTCGCCGCCGCCTCCATGGCCGCGCTGCCCCCACTGCTCGGATTCGCCGCCAAGGAGGCCGCGTTCGAGTCGCTCCTGCACGGAGACACCGCCGACCTCTGGACCCTCGCGGCCGTCGTGGCGGGCTCCGCGCTCACCACCGCGTACACCCTCCGGTTCGTCTGGGGCACCTTCCTCCGCAAGCCCGGCGTCGCCGACACCCCTGTCCACCGGGTCTCCGCCGCCTTCCTCGCCCCGCCCGCCGTGCTCGCCGTCGCCGGGCTCGTGCTCGGGCCCGGAATCAGCTGGACGGAGCACCTGTTCAGCCGGTACGCCGACGAGTTCCCCGCCACCGCGTACCCCTACCACCTCGCGCTCTGGCACGGCTTCGGCACCGCGCTGCTGCTCTCCGGCGTCGCCTGGGCGGGCGGCGCCCTGCTCTTCGCCGCCCGCACCCCCGTCCGCGCCCTCTCCCGGCGCGTCGCCTGGCCCACCGCCGACAGCGTCTTCGGCCACCTCCTGCTCGGCCTGGAACGCCTCGCCCTCCAGATCACCGGCCTGGTGCAACGCGGTTCGCTCTCCGTCTACCTCGCCACCACCCTGCTCGTCCTGATCGCCGGACAGCTCGCGGTCCTCGTCACCGACCGCCCGTGGGACGACGCGGTCGCCCCACGGCTCTGGGACTCCCCCCTCCAGGGCGCACTGGCCGTGCTGACCAGCGCCGCCGCCCTGCTCTGCCTCACCGTGAGCCGCCGGATGAAGGCCGTCGTACTGGCCGGACTCACCGGCTACGGCACCGCGCTGCTCTTCGTCGTCCAGGGCGCACCGGACCTCGCGCTGACCCAGTTCTGCGTCGAGACCGTCTCGATGATCGTGTTCGTGCTGGTGCTGCGCCGGATGCCGGTGCACTTCCAGGAGACCGTCAGCTCCTGGCGGAGGGCCGTACGCATCCCGGTCGCCCTCGCGGCAGCCGCCACCTTCGGAGTCGCCGTCTGGGTCTCCGCCGCCGCCCGCACCGCCGAACCGGCCGGGGCGGCGATGGTGGAGGAAGCCGCGAGCCACGGCCTCAAGGACGTCGTCGCCGCCATCCTGGTGGATCTGCGGGCCTGGGACACCATGGGCGAATCGGCGGTGCTGGCCGCCGCCGCTGTGGGCGTGACCAGCCTGATCTACCTGCACCGCAGGAGCGAACCGCCCGCCTCCGGCGACGAGCCCGCCGGCCGGGCCACGCCCGGCGCCCCCGCAGCGGCGGGAATCCCGACGCTCACCGCCGCCACCCCTGCGCACGGCACCGCCTGGTCGCTCTCCCGCGACCGCGAGGATCTCACCGGGCTCCCGCAGGGCGACGAGGGCGCCCCCGAACGCGACTGGCTCGCCGCGACCTCCACCCTCGCCCCCGAACACCGCTCGCTCGTCTTCGAGGTGGTGGCCCGGCTGCTGTTCCACCCCGTCCTGGTGCTCTCCGTGTACCTGCTCTTCTGCGCGGAGAACATGCCGGGCGGCGGGTTCGTCGCCGGGATGGTCGGCTCCGTCGCCCTGATCACCCGCTACCTGGCGGGCGGCCGGTTCGAACTCGCGGAGGCGGCGCCGCTGCCCCCCGGACTCATCACGGGACTGGGACTGTTCCTCTCCACCGGCATCGCCCTGGTCGGCCTGCTCGACGGCACGGTGCTGCACGCCTGGACCTACCACGGCCACCTGCCGGTCTTCGGCGACTACCACCTCGGCACGTCGGTCCTCTTCGACTGCGGGGTCTACCTGCTGGTCCTCGGCGTCGTCCTCGACCTCGTCCGCGCGCTGGGCGCGAAGATCGACCGGCAGATCGAGCGCGCCGCCGCGCTGCGGCACCAGGGCCCGGCCGAGGCGGGAGGCGGCGCCCGGTGACCGTCAGCGCCGCCCTGCTCGCCACGGCCGTCGTCCTCTGCGCGGTCGGCGGAATCCTCATGCTCACCCGGCCGCTCACCCGCATCCTGCTGGGCGCGGTGATCGTCGGCAACGGCATCAACCTCCTCGTGCTGGCCGGCACCGGCTCGGCGGGCGCCGCGCCCCTGCTCTACGGCGTACCGCTGCGCGAGGTCACCGACCCGCTGCCGCAGGCCATCGCCCTCACCGCGATCGTCATCACCCTCGCCACCACCGCGTTCCTGCTCGCCATGGCCTACCGCAGCCACCAGCTGACCGGCACCGACGAGGTCCACGACGACCTGGAGGACCGGCGCATCGCTCTGCGCGCCGAGGTACGGGGCGAACGCGCCCAGCTCATCGAGGAGTACCGGACGGGCGACGCCCCCACCAGCGAGGAGCGCGCCCGCTACCTGGACGAACGCCGCCGCCTGCGCCACCGGCTGCGCGCCGACCGCGCCCTCCAGGCCCGGGGCCGGGACGCGACCGGCGACCTCTGGCACGACGTGCTCGGCGCCGACCCGGAGGACTACGCGGAAGCCTCCGGCGCCCGCCCGTCCCCGGACGACCCCTCGCACCGTCCCCGCCCGGGAGACGACCGCCCGGGAGACGACCGCCCGGGAGACGACCACCCCGGAGACCACCACCCAGGAGACGCCGGATGAACGCGCTCGTCCCGCTGCCGGTGCTGCTGCCGCTCTGCGCCACCGGACTCAGCCTCGCCTTCGGCACCCGCCTCAAGCGCTTCCAGCGCTTCATCAGCGTCGCCGTGCTCACCCTCGTCCTCGGGCTCTCCGCCGGACTCATGGCCGCCACCCAGTCGAAGGGCCCGCTCTCCGTCCACCTCGGGGACTTCCCCCCGCCGCTCGGCATCACCCTGGTCGCCGACAGGCTCTCCGCCCTGATGCTGACCGTCTCCTCGGCCGTCACCCTCTGCGTGCTCGTCTACTCCCTCGGGCAGGGCATGGCCGACCGGGACGAGGAAACCCCCGTCGCCGTCTTCCACCCCGCCTATCTCATCCTCGTCGCCGGGGTCTCCTGCACCTTCCTCGCCGGAGACCTCGTCAACCTCTACGTCGGCTTCGAGATCATGCTCGTCGCCAGCTTCGTGCTGCTCACCCTCGGCGGCACCGGGCCCCGTATCCGGGCCGGCTCCACCTACGTGATCATCTCGCTCTTCTCCTCGATGCTCTTCCTCACGGCCATCGCCATGACCTACGCGGCGGCCGGCACCGCCAACTTCGCCCAGCTCGCCCAGCGCCTGCCGGAACTCCCGCTCGGGGTGCAGACGTTGATCCAGGCCATGCTGCTGACGGTCTTCGCCATCAAGGCCGCCGTCTTCCCGCTCGGCGCCTGGCTCCCCGACTCCTACCCCACCGCACCCGCGCCCGTCACCGCCGTCTTCGCCGGGCTGCTCACCAAGGTCGGCGTCTACAGCATGCTGCGCACCGAGACGCTGCTCTTCCCCGGGAACCGGGTCGGCGACCTGCTGATGGCCCTCGCCCTCGCCTCGATGATCGTCGGCATCCTCGGCGCAGTCGCGCAGACCGACCTCAAGCGGCTGTTCTCCTTCACCCTGATCAGCCACATCGGCTACATGATCTTCGGGATCGGCCTGGCCACCCGCCAGGCGTACGGCGGCGCGATCGTCTACGTCACCCACCACATCACCGTGCAGACCACGCTCTTCCTCGTCGCCGGGCTGATGGAACGCCGGGGCGGCACCACCGAGCTCACCCGGACCGGTGGCCTCGCCCGCGCGGCCCCGCTGCTCGCCGTGCTCTACCTCGTCCCGGCCCTCAACATGGCGGGCATCCCGCCGTTCTCCGGGTTCATCGGCAAGCTCGGCCTGATGCGCGCCGGTGTCGCCGACGGCAGCGTCTGGGCCTGGCTCCTGGTGGCCGGGTCCACGGCGACCAGCCTGCTCACCCTGTACGTGATGGCCAAGGTCTGGAACCTGGCGTTCTGGCGCGACGCCCCGCCCGGACAGGCACTCGACGGCACCGTACTGGAGGCCGACTCCGACGAGGACGACGACGCCGACGAGGGACCCGACCGCATGCCCGGCACCGGCGACGAACCGGTGCACCCGCTGCCCGGACCGGCCGGACGCGCCTTCGCCGCCACCCTGCACGGACGCGCCATCACCACCACGACCCGGCTGCCGCGCACCATGGTCGCGGCCACGGCCGCAGGAGTCGCGATCAGCCTCGCCTTCACCGTCTTCGCCGGACCGCTGACCGGCTACACCGACCGCGCCGCCGCCGAACTCCTGCGGCGCACGCCCTACATCGAGGAGGTGCTCGGCCGGTGAGCCGCCGATTCCCGCACGGGCCCGGGATGCCACCGCTCGCCTTCACCCTGGGCAGGAGCGGGCGCCGGGTGCTCGACCTGCCGCTCATCGCCTGGCTCACCCTGATCTGGGTGATGCTCTGGTCCACCCTGACCTGGGCCAACGTCCTCACCGGAGTGGTCGTCGCGGTGGCCGTCTGCCTGGCCTTCCCCCTGCCCCGGGTCGATCTCGGACTGCGGCTGCACCCCTGGGGCATTCTGCGGCTCGCCGGCTATCTGCTGTACGACATGTTCACCTCCGGGGCGAAGGTGGCCGGGCAGATCCTCGCCGGCCGGCCGCACCGGGCGGGCGTCATCGCGGTGCCGCTGCGCTGCCGGAGCGACCTGATGCTCACCGCCACCGCCGTCGCCGTCTCCAACGTGCCGGGTGGTGCCATCGTCGAGGTGCGCCGCTCCACCGCCACCGTCTTCCTGCACGTGCTCGACGCCGACCGGCCCGCCGAACTCGACGCGGCCCGGCGCTCGGTGTGGCGGATGGAAGCCCTGACCGTACGGGCCTTCGGGACCCGGGACGAGATCGCCCGGGTCGCCGAGCCGCCGCCACCCCACCCGCGGACCGGGAGTACCCCCGCATGAGCACGACCGAGAACGTCGACCGCTGGCTGCTGTACGTCGCGGTGGCGACGATCGTCGTCGCCGGGCTGCTGCTGCTCGCGCGCATCTGGCGCGGACCCTCGATGCTCGACCGCGCGCTCTCCCTCGACGTGTGCGCGGCCCTGATCATCGCCGGGCTCGGGGCCCGCGCGGCGCTGGTCCGCGACACCTTCTACTTCCCGATCATGCTGGTGCTGGCGTTCCTCGGGTTCACCGGGTCCGTCGGCATCGCCCGCTTCATCGCCGTCCGCGACCGGCCGCGCCCGCACCCCCGGCCGCGCCGCCCCACCGGCACGAAGGAGACCGGACCATGACCACCTGGCTCACCGTCGTCGACACCGCCGGGGCCGTCGCCATCCTGCTCGGCGCGGCCACCTGCCTGCTCGGCACCTTCGGCATGCTCCGGCTGCCCGACGTCCTCTCCCGCAGCCACGCGGCGACCAAGCCGCAGACCCTCGGCATCCTGCTGGTACTCATCGGGGTGGCGATGCGGCTGCGCAGCGGGATGGACCTCGCGACCCTCGCCCTGATCCTCTTCTTCCAGATGATGACCGGCCCGGTGGCGGCGCACCTGGTGGCCAGATCCGCGTACCGGACCGGTCAGATCGACCACGGTGACCTGCTCTTCGACGACCTGGACGACCAACTCACGCAAGAACGCTGATCCTCGGCGGGTCCGGGTGTCGCGGGGGCCGTACCGCTCGGCACCGTATGCCCGGAAACGGAAGCGTGCCATGATGCGGGGCAACCGCCGGACGCTGGGGGGCGTATGGGAAGCACGGGTACGGTGCTGCGCGAGTTGCGCGGGGCGCAGAAGACGGCCAAGGGAGTCTCGCTCTACTCGCGTTACGTGAACAGGCCCGCGGGCCGGGTGCTCGCGGCAGCGTCCTTCCGATTGGGACTGACGCCCAATCAAGTCACTTTGGTGAGCGCCCTGTTCACCTTCGGTTCGCTCGCCGCAGTCGCACTCGCCGGGCCCTCGTGGGCGCTCGGGGCGCTGGTGTGGGCCGGGCTGGTGGTGGGCTTCGCCTTCGACTCCGCCGACGGCCAGCTCGCCCGGCTCACCGGACGCGGAGGCCCGGACGGGGAGTGGCTCGATCACGTGGTGGACTGCGCCAAGATGATCCTGGTCCACACGGCGGTGCTGATCTCCCTCTACCGCTCGGACCTCCACCACATCGGCGAACAGCGCTCCGAGACCTGGCTGTTGCTGCCCCTCGGCTTCCTCTTCGTCGCCGTCCTGACCTTCTGCGCAGGACTCCTGCGCGAGCAGCTGGGCAAGGCGGCGCAGCGCGCGGACCCCGGGACCGCAGCCCCCGCCGGGCCGGTCTCCCGGGTCCGCGCAGTCGCACTGCTCCCCGCCGACTACGGGGTGTTCTGCCTGGTCTTCCTGCTGCTCGGTGAGCCCACGGCCTTCCTGGCGGGGTACGCGGCGCTCGCCGTGGTGCACGCGCTGTTCCTGGTCGCCTTCCTGGCCAAGTGGTTCAGGGAGCTGAGAGCGCTCCGGGCCGGGCGGTGAGCACGTCGAGCGCCTTGCTCAGCTGCGTGCTGGACGTGTGCACGGTGTACGGGAAGTAGACGACCTCGACGCCCACCTCGGCGAAGTCGCGTTCGAGCTTCTTCCCCTTCTCCGTGCCCCGCCAGTCGTCGCCCTTGAAGATCACGTCGAAGCGGACCTGCTGCCAGGTGTCGATCTTCTCCGGCACGGTCTCCACGAAGGCGGCGTCCACGTGGCGGATGCTGCGGACGATCTCCAGCCGCTCCGGCAGCGGGATCACCGGCCGGTGGCCCTTGGCCAGTTCGGCCATCTCGTCGGAGACGACCCCCGCCACCAGGTAGTCGCACTGACTGCGGGCATGGCGAAGGATGTTGAGGTGACCCACGTGGAACAGGTCGTACACGCCCGGCGCGTAACCCACCCTGTGCTGCACCATCCGTTCTCTCCCCCCACGGTGAACGTCATGTGCTGATGATTCCAACGACCTTACTGTGAAGAACACTTGTGCAAGCCGTGAACGGATAAGCTCGGCACGGGGCTCTCCCTCGGGGGAGCAGGGGGCCGTTCCGGGGGGAAGGCGATCGTCCGATGTCCGCTGCCGCACCACACATGCCGCTGCACGACCGACGGATCCTGGTGGTCTCGACCAACTACGCGCCGGAGCTGACCGGCATCGGCCCGTACGCCACCCAGCTCGCCGAACACTGGGCGGCCACCACCGCCCGCGCCGACGTGCTCACCGGGATGCCGCACTACCCGTCCTGGCGGACCGACGAGGAGTACCGGGGCGTCTGGCGCACCACGGAGCGCCGTGGGGGAGTCCACGTCCACCGGCGACGGCACTACGTCCCGCCCCGCCAGACCGCCCTGCGCCGAGGGCTCTTCGAACTCACCGTCCTCGGCCACGGACTGCTCGCCCCGCCGCCCGGCCGCCCGGACGCCGTCGTCGCCCAGATGCCGAGCCTCGCCGGCGGTGTCGTCGGCGCCCGGATCGCCCGCCGCCACGGCGTCCCGTACATCCCCGTGGTCCAGGACCTGATGGGCGCCGCCGCCGCCCAGAGCGGCATCCGGGGCGGCGGCAGGGCCGCGTCCGCCGCAGCGGCGGCCGAGCGGTACGCGCTGCGCGACGCGGCGCTCGTCGGCGTCATCCACGAGAGCTTCGTGCCCGGCGTCAGGGCCCTCGGTGTCGACCCCGCCCGCATCCGCACCGTCCCCAACTGGACCCATGTACAAGGGCCCACGGCCGACCGGGCGGCCACCCGCGCCCGCCTCGGCTGGCAACCGGACACCCCCGTGCTGCTCCACTCGGGGAACATGGGGCTCAAGCAGGGCCTCGACGTGCTCGTCGACCTCGCCCGGCTGGCGCCCGACGTCCGGGTCGTCCTGATGGGCGACGGCAACCAGCGCGAGGGACTGCGCGCCCGGTCCGCCGGGCTCGCGAATCTCGACTTCCTGCCGCCCGCCGCGGCCGAGGACTTCACCGACGTCCTCGCCGCCGCCGACGTCCTCGCCGTCACCCAGCGCGCCTCCGTCCTCGACATGAGCGTCCCCTCCAAACTCACCTCCTACTTCGTCTCCGGGCGGCCCGTCGTCGCCTCCGTCGCCGAGGGCGGCGGCACCGCCGAGGAGGTGCGCCGCTCCGGCGCCGGAGTGCTGGTGCGGCCCGAGGACCCGGCCGCCCTGCTCACCGCCGTACGCGAGCTGGCCGCCGACCACGCGGCGGCCGGCCGGCTCGGCGCGCGCGGAGCCGCTTACGTCGCACAGCACCTGAGCCGGGAGGCGGGGCTCGCACGCTTCGACGCCCTGCTCGCCGAAGCACTCGACAACGCCCGAGGGAACGCACGAGGGAGCGCACGCCGATGACCCATCCGATCCGGGCCCTGGACGACCAGGACGAACCGGCCCTCCTGCGCGACCAGTTCCGCCAACTGCTGCGCTACCGGAGCCTGCTCGCCGCCGGGGTGCTCGTCGGGCTCCTCGGCGGCGGTTACCTCGCCGTCGCGGGCGAGGACACCTACGCGGCCACCGGTGAGGTCCTGGTCCGTACGGCGACCGCAGACCCCTTCGCCACCGGCGCCTCCGCCGACAAGGGGATCAACATCGGCTCCGAACGCCAGACCGCGGTCAGCGACACGGTCGGCACCCTCGCCGCCCGCACGCTCGTCGCGCACGGCGACAAGGTCTCCTCCCGCGACCTGCTCGCAGGACTCCAGGTCACCAACCCGCCGAACACCCTCACCCTCCGTTTCACCTACACGGGCAGCACCCCCGAGGAGGCGCGTGCCCGCGCCGAAGCCCTCGCCACCGCCTACCTCGCCAACCGGAAGCAGCTGACCGAGGACAGCATCGAGAACATGGCGAACGGCTACCGCGCCCAGCTCAAACCGCTGGAGGAGAAGCGCGACCAGCTGGAGGAGCAGATCGGCTCCACCGCCGCCGACGACATCACCAGCGCCCGCGCGAACCTCATCGTCTCCATCTCCGGACTCAGCCAGAAAATCTCCGAGTTGAAGGCCCTGGACGCCACCCCCGGCTACCTCACCAAGAAGCCGGTGGCACCCGTCAAGCCCACCGGCGCGGGCCTCCCGCTCCTGCTCGGCCTCGGCGGGGTCGTCGGACTCGCCCTCGGACTGCTGCTCTCCTGGGTCCGCCTCGTCTTCGACCCGACCGTGCGCTCCACCCACGAGCTGGTCCGCTCGCTCGGCGCACCACTGCTCGGCACCCTCCCCAAGGAGCGCGCCGCCGCCACGGCCCTGCTCGCCATCGGACGCGGTGGCAGCAGGCTCGCCGAGGAGTACCGCGCCGTTGCCTTCCGGCTCGCCTACGACCCGGCCTTCGCCGAGAACCGCAGACTGCTGGTCACCGCCCCCCGCGGGGACAACTCGGCCGCCGCCGCGGCGGCGGTCAACGTCGCCGCCGCCTTCGCCGAGATGGGCCGCGACGTCCTCCTGATCGAGGCGGACCTGCGGACCCCCTCCCTCGCCCGCGACCTCGGCCCGGCGGTCAGCGAGCCCCGGCCCCGGTGGGCCTCGGACGACAAGCGCGGCTGGCCGGCCGGCAGCCGTACCAACGTCGACGTGCCGGGCTCCGGTGCCTTCGCCCTGGTGGCGGGCGCCCAGGTCGACAACGTCCCCCGCGCCCTCACCTCGGCACCGGTCGGACGGATCGTGGCCGAGGCGGACTCGCCCGGAGCCGTCGTCGTCGTGCTGGCCCCGCCCGTCCTCTCGTACGCCGACGCCGTCGCCCTCCTGGACCGGGTCGGCGGCGTCATGATCGTCTGTGATCCGCGCGAGGTGCACCGCAGCGACCTGGAACGCATCCGCGAGGTCGTCGGCGCGGCAGGCGGCCACCTGCTCGGGGTGCTCCTCCACCCCGGACACAGCCGGCGGGCACGCAAGGAACGCCAGAAGCACCAGAAGTCCACCGGACGGCGGGACGACGGAGGCGGTGGCGGACGGGGGCCCGAGCCCGAAGGGGACGGCCGGCCGGAGATCACCGGCGACCCGGCCGAGACGATGGGGCTGCGCACCTTCACCGTGCCGCCCACCCGCCGGTGAGAGCCCGCGGCGCGGTCGTCAGCTCCGTCGCCGACCAGGGGATCGCCGCCCTCACCAACATCCTGGTGCTGGTCGCTGCGGCCCGGCTCTCCACCGTCGCCGACTTCGCCCGGTTCTCCGCCGTCTACCTCGTCTTCACCGTGCTGCTCGGCGTCTTCGGCGCCTACACGGGCCAGCCGCTCGTCCTCACCCGGGGCGGCGAGGCGGCCCGGAACGCCTGCCGCTCCGCCGTCGCCTTCGCCCTGCTCGCGGCGGCCGTGCTCGGCGCCCTCCTCGCCGGCGGCGCCCTGCTCGTCCCCGGCGAGACCTCCCGCGCCCTCCTGGCGCTCGGGCTCGTGCTGCCGGTCGTCCTCGGCCAGGACGCCATGCGGTACGCCTTCTCCACCCTCCGGCTGCCGCACCTCGCCCTCGTCGCCGACCTGCTCCGCCTCGCCTGCGTCCTGGGCGCCCTCGGGGCGCAGAGCCACGGGGCCGGGGCGGCCCGGCTGGTCACCGCCTGGGGGCTGTCCGCCCTCCCGGCGCTGCTGCTCTCCGCCGCCCTGCTGCGGAGCCGTACCGCCGGAGCGCGCACCGAGCTGCGGCCCTACCTGCGGCGCGGTCACCTCGGGCAGCGGTTCGTCGTGGAGTTCGGGGTCGGCAACGCCACCAGTCAGCTCTCCGTGCTCGGCCTCGGCGCGGTCGGCAGCCCGCTCGTGGTGGGCGCCCTGCGCGGGGCGACCACCCTCTTCGGGCCGCTCAACGTCCTGTTCACCTCCGCCACCAGCTTCGGGCCGCCGCTGCTCTCCCGGGTCGGCGACGAACGCCGCCGGATTCGGGCCACCGCCGCGCTCGCCGGGGTCCTCGCCGCGACGGCCGCGCTCTGGGCCACCGTCCTCGCGCTGCTCCCCGACCGGATCGGCGGCCAGCTCCTCGGCGACACCTGGTCTTCCGCCGCAGCCCTGCTGCCCGCGACCGGCAGCCAGTACGCGGCGATGGCCTTCGGCACCTGCGGGCTGCTCGCCCTGCGGATGCTCGACCCCCGCACCACGCTCTCCATCCAGGTGGTGTTCTCGCTCGCCGCCGTCGTCTTCCTGATCGCCGGATACGCGGCCGCCGGAGTCACGGGCGCCGCCTGGGGCCTCTGCCTGGGCTCCGTCTGCAAGGCAGTCGCCACCTGGACCCGGGTCGCCAGGCTGCGGAGCGCCGGAGGGGCCGGTACGGAGACCGTCAGCGCGAGCGCTGTCCGCTCCGCTCCGTGAACGTGGTGACGAACGCCAGACAGAGCGCCGCGATGGCGAGCTTCCCCACCGACTGGAGGAGCGGACCGCGCAGCAGGATGAAGGTGTAACCCGCCACCAGCGGCGCCGCGACGGCCAGCACGCTGCCCGGTCCCGGCCCGGCCCGGGTGACCGCCACCGCGTACCTCCGGTCGGTGCGCGCGGCGAGGTAACCGATCAGCGCGAGACCCGCCACCATCCCGGCCGGGCCGAAGTCCACCCAGAACTCGGTCCACAGCGGGGCCGAGAGATTGGTCATGTTCATCCCCATCCACTGCCCCACCCGGACCCCGGTGTCCTCGGGCTTCCCGCTCCACGCCGCGCGCGGGACGAAGAAGAACGTGGAACCCGCGAGCTGGCGACCGTACGTATGGCCCCGGGTGTCCACCCAGGCGATGGTGTTGGCGAACATGACCGTCTGGTCGTAGTCCTTCGTCGCCAGCGGCTCGAAGGCGGAGGCCGACTGCACCGGCCGGTAGCCGCTGTCGTCGTACCGGAACCGGTCCGCGTAGGGGAAGAGCACCAGCGCCCCCACCACGCCCATCGCCAGCACCGTGCGGTACACCGCCGCACTGCTCGGGAAAGCGGTGAACAGCAGCGACACGAGGACCGTCAGGAACCAGTAACGCGCGTTCGAGATGGGGTTGTTGACGACCAGGTTGAGCAGGACCAGCGCGGTCCACGCCAGCACCGTCGACGGCGAGCGCCGGGCCCGACGCGAGGTCACCAGACGGCGCGTCCAGAAGAGCAGGGCCAGTAGTGCCGGTACCGTGCCGAAGCCCTTCAGGAACGCCGAGCCGACGTTCGACCCTTCCGAGGTGATCCCGCTCTCCGCCACGGACGCGCTGATCTCCTGCCGGCTGCTGAAGAAGATCGCGGGGCCGCCGAGCTTCACCACGTAGTAGCCGCTCGCCGCGAACGCCACCAGCAACAGCAGCCGCAGCCGCCTGCGGCTCGCGACCGCCGGACGCCCGCGCCGCGACCGTGAGGAGGAGGACCGGCGCCGCAGCGGGCGACGGGAGGCCAGCAGTGCGCCCAGGTCGAACGCGGAGCATCCGACGAGAATCATCGCGGTGGCCGTCACCAGGTCCGAACGGGGCCCCACCAGCGGAGTCGGCGTCTTCCCGATGACCGCCTGCGCCAGGGGCGCGACGCCCATCGCGATGTACACGAACATCCAGAACACGCCCTGGAGCAGCCGGCGCCGGGTGGAGAGGATCATCGTCGCCAGCCGGGCGCCCGCGTAGCACGTCAGGACCAGTTGCAGCCAGAAGACGACGTCCCGGCCGCCCGTCCCCGGCTGCGCCGCGACCACCGCGGGCAGGAAGACGACCAGACCCAGGATCAGCGGCACCGCGAGCGCGCGCGAGAGCATCGCCCAGGCCAGCGGCCTCGCCACGGGCTCCAGATGACCGCGGACGCCCCCCGCGCGGGCCCGCGCGGGCGGAACCGTGTCGTACACGGACGTCATGCGCCCCCCGTTCCGTGGACCTGCGAACACCCTAACGAATCAACCCACTTGGGGGGATGCGTTGGCTACTCTGTGCACATCGGCCGAGGTTGAGGGGAACCTGGTGAGAATCCTGCACGTCGTCACGCTGCACACCCCGGACCACGCCTTCGGCGGGCCCACCCGGGTGGCGCTCAACCTCTCCAAGGTCCAGCGGGCGGCCGGTGACGACGCGCGGATCATGGCGCTGGGAGACGGTTTCGTGCGAGGCGAACTACCCGCTGACATAGAGGGAGTTCCGGCCCTTCTCCACCAAGCCCGCCACGTTCTGCCCATGTTCGAGGTCAGCGGGATCACCTCGCTCGCGCTGCTGCGCGCCGCCCGCCGCGCCATGCGTGATGCCGACCTCGTCCATGTACACCTCATGCGGGACCTGGTGACCCTGCCCGTCGCGCTCCTCGCGCTCGCGACCCGTACCCCGCTGGTCGTGCAGACCCACGGCATGATCGACCCGACCGAGAAGCCGGTGGCGAAGCTGACCGACCTGCTCGGCGTACGGAAGGTGCTGCGCGACGCCGACGCCGTCCTGCACCTCACCGAGACGGAGCGACTCGACGTCAACGCGGTGGCCGCGCCGGTCGCCCTCACCCGCACGGTCCGGCTGGTGAACGGGGTACGCCCCCAGGAGCGCAAACCGGCCCGCGAGCCCGGCCGGCCGCCCACCGTCCTCTTCCTCGCCCGCGTCCAGGAGCGCAAGCGGCCCGAGGACTTCGTCGCCGCGATGCCCGCCGTGCTCGCCGAACACCCGGACGCCCGCTTCGTGCTGGCAGGCCCGGACACCGGGGCGCTGGCCGGCACCCTGGCGCTGGCCGAGAAGCTCGGCGTGAGGGGCTCCCTCGACCACGTGGGCCCGCTCGGCCACGAGGAGGTCCTGGCGGCGGGTCGCGAGGCCGACGTCTACGTCCTCCCGTCCATCGAGGAGCCGCTCGGGGTCTCGGTCCTGGAGGCGATGTCGGTCGGCACCCCGGTCGTCATCACCCGCACCTGCGGCCTCGGCCCGGACGTGGCGAAGGCCGGAGCGGGCCGGGTGATCGACAGCCGGGTCGGCGAGGACGCGGCCAACGCCGCCAAGGTCGCCGGAGCCGTCCTGGAACTGCTGGAACCCGGGGCCGCCGCCGAGGCGGGCAAGGCCGCCTGGGACCTGGTCAACGCCGACTTCACCATCGACGCGGTCACCGCCACGCTGCGCCGGACCTACGAGGACGTGGTCGCACGACGGGCCCGCCGACGCGGGCGGGGATGACCAAGGGACGCGCGGGTCCGGGGTCCGGGCGGCCCGGTGGCCGTGCTCCTCGACGGAGCGCCCGGCGGCCGGCAGCCCGGTGGGAGGCGGGTTGCACGTCCGCCGACGCGTCACCCGCCTCCCACGTTCATCAGCCCCGGTAGGTGTCCAGTTCGGCCAGGAAGCGCTCCCGGACCGAAGGTGCCGCCCAGGACACCTCGATGGCGTTCCGCTGGAGCAGGACCAGCTCCTCGTCCGAGAGGGCGGCGGGCCCGCGCAGCGCCGCGAGGTTCTCGGAGACGTAACCCGGGAAGTACGCCGGGTCGTCGGAGTTGACCGTGACCTTGACGCCCTGGTCCAGCAGCGCGCGGATCTCGGCGGCCTTCAGCCCGTCCGTGACATGGGCGTTGGAGATCGGGCACACGGTCAGACCGAGGCCGCGTTCGACGATACGGGCCACCAGCGCCGGGTCCTCCAGGGCGTTGACCCCGTGGTCGATGCGGTCGACGCCGATCTCGTCGAGGACCTGGCGGATGTGCTCCGTGGAGTTCTTCTGGTCGACGTCGCAGTGCATCGTCAGCCGGAAGCCCTCGGCGCGCGCCCGGGCGAAGACCTCGCGGAACTTCACCGGCGGATTGCCGGCCTCGTCCGAGTCCAGGCCGACACCGATGATCCACTCCTTGTACGGCAGGGCCTGCACGAGTGTCGCCATGGCGAACTCGGCCTGGAAGTCGCGCAGGAAGCACATCACCAGACGGCCCCGGAAGCCCGTCGCCCGCTCGGCGTCGTCCAACGCGCGGGTCAGGCCGCGGATCACCGTGTCGAAGGCGACACCGCGCGCGGTGTGGGCCTGCGGGTCGAAGAAGATCTCCGCGTAACGGACGTTCTGGGAGTGGGCCTTGGCCGCGTAGGCGGCGGCGAGGTCGTAGAAGTCCGCCTCGGTACGGAGCACGGACATGCCCTCGTAGTAGACGGCGAGGAAGCCGGGCAGGTCGTCGAAGTCGTATGCCTCGCGCAGCGCGGCCTCGTCGGCGTACGGCAGTTCCACGCCGTTGCGGCGGGCGAGCGCGAACTTCAGTCCGGGCTCCAGAGTGCCCTCGATGTGGAGGTGCAGTTCGCACTTGGGCAGACCCGCGACGAAGGGGTCCACGGTGACGGTCTCGGTCATGGCGATCTCCTGGGTACGGCGGGTCAGTTGGCGGCGGGAAGCAGGACGTCGACGACGTCCTGCGTGGTGTAGCTGACGACACCCAGGTCGGTGACGGCGTACTCGGGGATGGCGGTGATCTCCAGGAAGATCAAGTAGCCGAACGCCGAGGGGAGTTCGCAGCCGAGCGCGCGGGACGCCGCTTCCAGGCGGTCCTCCGCCTCCGCCATCTCCTCCGGGGTGATGTCGGCGACGATTCCGGCCACCGGCAGCGGCAGGAACTCCTTGATCACACCGCCGTCCACGACGACCTGGCCGCCGCCGTGCTCGGAGAGGTGGTTCACCGCCAGCGCCATGTCGGCGCGGTCGGCGCCCACACAGACGATGTTGTTGTCGTCGGGAGCGGCGGAGGAGGCGATGGCACCCGACCGCAGGCCGAAGCCGTTGATCATGGCGGTGACGGTGGCGCCGTCGTTCTTGCCGTACCGCTCCGAGACCGTGACGTACAGCGCGTCCTGCGCGAGGTCCGCGCGGACCGTGCCGTCGACCACCGGCAGCGTCATCTCGACGCCCTTGCGCACGAACGGGACGGTGCGGTCCATCTCCACGACCAGCACCCGGGCCTCGTCGCCCTCGGCGGCGATGCCGACGCCCTCCGGCGCGAGCGGGGCCACCCGGAAGGCGGGGGAGAGCGCGGGGGTACGCACCGGCGGCTGCGGGGCACGCAGGGTGCGGCCGTTCTCCGCGACCAGCTCGCCGCGCGCGAACACGCGCTCCACCTGGAAGGACTCGGGGGAGTCGACGATCAGGACGTCCGCGAAGCGGCCCGGCGTGATCGAGCCGACGAGGTGGTCGATGCGGTACATCTCGGCGCAGTTCAGCGTGGCCATCTGGATCGCCTCGACCGGGCGGACGCCCGCCTTGATCGCCATCCGGACCAGCTTGTCGAGGTGGCCCTCGCGGATGATGTCGGCGACGTGCATGTCGTCGGTGCAGAACCCGACGTGCCGGGACTGGGCGCCGAACTCGGTGACCGTGCGCACGTTCTCTTCCATGAAGTGCGCGACCGAGGACTCGCGGATGAGCAGCGACATGCCGGCCCGCAGCTTCTGGAGGGCCTCCTCGGCGGTGTAGCTCTCGTGGTCGAGGCGGACGCCCGCCGCCGACAGCGCGTTGATGGTGGTCTGTGCGGCCATCGGGGCGCAGCCGAAGATCGGCAGCCGGTTGCGGTGGGCGAGTTCGAGCGCGCGCAGCACCTTCTCGTCCCGGTTGAGGACGAACTCGGCGACCGTCTCCCACACCCCGAAGCACTCGGCCCAGCCCTGGGTCTCCTCGTGCTCCTCGGGCCCGAAGGTGAAGCCGACCGTGGTCTCGGGCAGGGTGTACGGCGTCTTGAAGGGGGCGCCCCAGAAGATCTTCATCGGGCTCGCGTCGGCCTCCCGCAGCGCCTCGCGCACCCCTTCGAGACCGGCGACGACGAGGAACTGGTCGAGACCGGAGATCACCGACGTGGTGCCGAAGCGGACCGCCGCGTCCGCGAACATCGTCACCGAGAGCTTGGAGCACTCCAGGTGGAGGTGGCCGTCGATGAGTCCCGGGGTGAGGTACTTGCCGGTGGCGTCGACGAACTCGGTGTCCGGCCCCTCGTAGGCGGCGACGTCACCGGTGGCGGCGATCCGCTCGCCGGTGATCGCGACGTCCGCCGGGTAGATCTCACCGGTGTGGACGTTGACGAGCTGCCCGCCCTTGATGATCCGGTCGGCCTTGACGACCCCTTCGGAGGCGTCGATGAGGCTGCGGAGGCTGGGGTGGTTCATGGGGTTCGCTCCAGGGCGGGTCGAGAAGGTGGTGAAGAGGGGGGAGGGTGAAAGAAGTGGGGC
>NZ_JBHWZJ010000083.1:0-23840 GCF_042728415.1 Streptomyces sp. NPDC060198
GGCACGCACAGCGTGCCGGGCCCGAGTCGTTCCCGCGTGTTCGTCCACGCGTATGCGTGCGAGCGTCGTCCGTTCGGCCCCTCCGTTCTCTGTGCGTGTTCCGCCCGCTCGGTCCGACCGGCGCGTAAAGATCTGCCGCAAGGGGCATGAACTGGTCCATCCAGGAAACCCCGCACACCTGCACGGTCGGCGCGGCCCGGTCGAACGCGTTGGCGGACATCCGGGTGCGGAGTCGTCCGGGCGACCGCTTCGCTGTCTCGTACGCGGCGCGTGGGCGCTCGCCGAACGGTGTCGAATCCCCGCTCCGCCGGACCGGTGCACCCGGCGTACACCGGCGGTGGGGGGCGCTCAATGGGGAGCTGCGCGCTCCCCCCTATGGACGACGAGGAGTCGCCGCACGGCGCGGCTCGGGCCGGCCCGGGCGGGGCGCGGTAGGTTCCGCAGCCGTGGCGGGACAGGGCAGGAGAAGCACAGAGGTGGGGAAACGGCTGTACGGGAACGGTTGGGCGTCCGGGGGTGTCAGTGCCCGGCGATTCGTGCGGATCCTGCCTGCCCTGCTCGTCCTCGGCGGGCTGGTCTTCGACATCGCGTCACCGCCCCGCTTCACGGCGGTACCCCTGTTCGTCGCCGCGCCCCTGATCGCCGCGCCGTTCGCCTCCCGGACCGGCACCGTCCGGATCGGAGCCGCCTCGCTGGCCGCGGTCATCGCGATGCGGGTGTACGTGGGCACCATCGGCGAGATCGTCCCGATCATCGAGACGCTCACCGTGGCCACGACGGCCGTGCTGGCGCTGGTCATCAACGGAGTGGTGCGGCGCGGCAGCGAGCAGCTGGCCTCCGCCCGGATCATCGCGGAGACCGCCATGCGCGCGGTGCTGCCCGTCCCGGCCGACCGGGTCGGCGGGCTCCACGTCGCCGCGCGCTACGAGGCGGCGCAGGCGGACGAGTACGTCGGCGGCGACCTGTTCGCCGTCGCGGACACCCCGCACGGGGTACGTCTCGTCCTGGGCGACGTACGCGGCAAGGGGCTCGACGCGGTCGAGGCGGTGGCGGTGATCATCGGCGCGTTCCGGGAGGCCGCCGAGCAGGAGGAGACGCTGGAGGGGGTGACGCAGCGGCTGGAGCGCGCGTTGGCCAGGGACGCGGCGCGGCGGGGCGGGCTGGACCCGGTGGAGGGGTTCGTCACCGCGGTGCTGGCCGAGATCCCGCAGGGCTCCGCCACGCTGCGAATCGTCAACCGGGGTCACCCCGAGCCGTTGCTGCTGCATGCCGGGGGAGCGCTGGACGTGCTGCGGCCCAGTACCCCGGCGCTGCCGCTCGGCATGGCGCTGGGGGCCTGGCCGGACCGGGCGGACGAGTGGGACCTCCCGCCGGGCGCGACCCTGCTGACCTACACGGACGGGCTCTCCGAGGCGCGCGACCCGGCGGGTGTGTTCTACGACCCGGCGGAGCGGCTGCGGGGCCGGATCTTTCCCGGCCCCGACGAGCTGCTCTCGGCGCTCACCGACGACGTCCGGCTGCACACCGGTGGGCGCTCGACGGACGACCTGGCGCTGCTCGCGGTGGCCCGGCCGGCGGAGGACCAGCCGGAGCGCCGGACCACCGTGCCGATCGTGGGCCGCGGCGGCGGCTGACGCAGGTCCGGGGCGGCCGGCGCCGCCCTCGGAAACACGCCCGGGTGGCGCTCCCGCGGTCGGCTCCGCGGACCGTCGCGCGGGTGCGGCGACGGTCCGTAGCAGGGTGGTGCCGCTCGATAACATATGACACACCGTCAGATGAACGGCGCTGTACGACTCGTCCGCAAGTCGCCCGGATAGGTGTGGGAATGCCCAGGTAAATCCCGGCCCGAAGTGGGAATGATCAAGGGGAACGGCTTGGAATCGGAGCCGTATGTCTATTAACGTTCGATAACGCAGCGCGGTCGTCCCAGCCGTCGTCAGAGACGGCGCCGTGCGCGAGCGCCGAATTCCGCAAGGGAACCGGGGAACCACCTTCTTGGGGTGAATCGGACACCTGTGTCTCGACAGAGACACCAGGCGCCCGTAGGAGACCTTCCTGCTCCGAACCCGTCAGCTAACCCGGTAGGCGAGAAGGAAGGAAAGGAGTGCGCCCACGTGGCGTCCAACCAGCCTGCCCCCGAAGCCCCGTCACCCTTCGCCACCCGTGAGGGTTTCGGCTCCCCTGGCGACGCCGACAAGGCCTGGGAGGAATGGAACCCCACCGAGGATTCCCTCCGCCCCGTACGCGGCCGGCACCGCGTCGCCAAGCAGCGTGGTCTCGCGCGTAGTTCCACCGTCCTCGGGGTCGGCGTCATCGCGGCCGTCGGTGCGGGCGGCATGGCCACCGCGCAGAGCAAGCCGCCGGTCTCCATCTCTCTTCCCGATTCGCTCGCGGACAACCTTCCCGACGCCAAGTCCCTTCCCGGGCTGGGTGCTCTGATCACCGCGGTCGAGTCCGACGACACTCCCGTGCCGGTGGCGGCGTCCGCGCCGTTCACCACGGCCGGACTCACCACCGCGGAGACCGAGAAGGGCGCCACCGACGCGGGCGAGGCGCTGCGCGCCCGCATCCTCCAGCAGGCCGAGCAGCAGCAGTCCGCCGCCGACGCGGACGCGAAGGCGGCGGAGGAGGAGGCGGCGGCGGCCAAGGCCGCCACCGAGGCCAGGAAGCAGCAGGACGTGGCCACCGCGAAGGCCGCTGCGGAGAAGAAGGCGGCCGAGGAGGCCGCGGCGGAGAAGGCCGAGGCCGAGAGACTCGCCAAGCTCGCCGCCAGTTACTCGCTCCCCACCTCCGCGTACACGATCACCTCCACCTTCGGTGAGGCCGGCACGATGTGGGCCTCCGGGCAGCACACCGGTCTCGACTTCGCCGCGCCGACCGGTACCCCGGTCAAGGCCGTGCACGGTGGAACGGTCAAGTCGGCCGGCTGGTCGGGCTCGTACGGGTACCGCACGGTCCTTGAGCTCGACGACGGTACGGAGATCTGGTACTGCCACCAGTCCTCCATGGACGTCGTCGCCGGCCAGCAGGTCAACACGGGCGACACCATCGGGCGCGTCGGAGCCACCGGCAATGTCACCGGCCCGCACCTCCACCTCGAAGTCCACACCCCGGACGGCACCGGCATCGACCCGATGGCCTGGCTGACCGGCAAGGGCCTCACCGTCTGACGCCTCCGGGCCCGCACCGGCCCGGGCGGCCGGGTACCTCCGCCGGACACGCCACGGGCGTCTCCCCAGCCCCGGCAGCCTTGACGCTCCCCCCGACGTCAGGGCTGCCGGCCTCTCGTCCTGCCGAAACCTCGGCCGGAACCGTCGCGCGGCCAGTCGCCGGAGCAGTCGCCGTCGGCATCTCGGCCGGAATCGCGGCCGCGCGTGGCGGCCGGAGCCCCGGAAGCGGAATACGATCTCCCGTCCGCTCCGTTGAACCCCTCATGACTTCTTCTCTCCGCACACTCGGAACGTCCGGCATCGAGGTCTTCCCCCTCGCCCTCGGCGGCAACGTCTTCGGCTGGACCGCCGACGAGGCCCAGTCCTTCGCGGTGCTCGACGCCTACACCGCGGCCGGCGGCAACTTCGTCGACACCGCCGACGCGTACTCGGCCTGGGTCCCGGGCAACCGGGGCGGTGAGTCGGAGGCGCTGATCGGCAAGTGGCTCAAGGCCCGTGGCAACCGTGCGGACGTCGTCGTCGCCACCAAGGTCGGTGCCCACCCCCAGTACCGAGGGCTCGCCACCGGCAACGTCAAGAGCGCGGTGGAGGAGTCCCTGCGGCGCCTCGGCACCGACTACATCGACCTTTACTACACGCACTACGACGACGAGAGCGTCCCGGTGGAGGAGATCGTCACCACCCTCGACCAGCTGGTCAAGGAGGGCAAGGTCCGCGAGCTCGGCGCCTCCAACATCAGCCCCGAGCGCCTGCGCGCCTCGCTCGAATTCTCCGAGCGCGAAGGGCTCGCCCGGTACGTCGCCCTCCAGCCGCACTACAACCTGGTCTCCCGCGACACCTACGAGGGGCCCGCCCAGGACCTCGCCGCCGAGACCGGCCTCGGCGCGGTCCCGTACTACGCGCTGGCAGCCGGCTTCCTCACCGGCAAGTACCGGCCGGGTGCGCAGGTGGAGAGCGCCCGCGCCGCGAGCGCCGGAGCGCACCTGGAGTCCGAGCGGGGGCAGAAGGTGCTGAGCGCGCTGGACGCCGTCGCCGAGGCACACGGGGCCGAGATCGCCACCGTCGCACTGGCCTGGCTCGCGTCCCGCCCCACGGTCGTGGCGCCGATCGCCTCGGCCCGCACGCCGGAACAGCTCCCGGCGCTGCTCGCGGTCGCAGAGCTCACGCTGACCGGTGAGGAACTGGACCGGCTCACCGAAGCCTCCGCCTGAGCGACGGCCTCACCCCGGAGGATGCAGATAGGGGTTGTGCCCGCCGTACTGCCGGTGCGGAGGCGGCTGCGCAGGAGCGGGCGACGGGACCTGCCCCGTGCCGTACGGGGATGCCGGGTCGGTTCCGTACCCAGCCGGAGCCGGACCCCCCGGCGCGCCGGGCCAGGACTGCTGCGGGGACGGCGACGGGGGCGCCCAGCCCCGGGCGTGCGCGCCGTGTGCCGCGTGGGCGCCGTGCGCGTGGGCTCCGGGGCCGTACGGGTGGGGCACCGGACGGCGGACGGCCGGGCGGAACACGCTGCGGGCCGCGTGGCTCAGCGCGGGGGCTGCGACGTTCCTGCGCTCCCAGAGGTGGTGCAGCAGCTCCTGCTCCCGCGCCGCGAAGTCGACGCCCACGGTGCCGCGCCGGGCGTCCCGCCGCAGCGCGGCCAGTGAGGTCGCGAACGACTCGTACTCCGCGACGGCCCGGGCCGCCGCCCGGCCCCTGGCCCGGTCCGACGCACCGTGCCAGTGCCGCGCCAGATCCCGGGCCATGCCCCGGGCACGCATCGAGGCGAGCGCGAGCGGTTCGGCCGGGGTGAGCCAGCCGGCCATCGCGTACGCCGGGAACTCGGCGGCGAGCGTCCGCAGTTCCCGGCCGCGCGACCAGATCGCCAGCCAGGTCAGCAGCCCGAACGCGGGCATCATGGCGGCGCCGTAGACCAGGTAGAAGCCGTACGGCCCCCAGGTCGCCGAACCGTTCCACAGGGCGTGCATGCCCATCGCGAGCAGCACACCCAGCAGTGGGAGCGCGATCCGGCGGACCCGTCGCCGGCCGCCCCCCGCACGGCTCGCGGCGGCGAGACCGAAGCCGATGCCCGTCATCGCCGTGAACACCGGGTGCGCGAAGGGCGACAGGACGATCCGCACGAAGAAGGTGCCGACCGTCAGCGACACGATCCCCACCGTCCCCAACTGCCGGTCCTCACCGAAAGCGTTGCCGAGGTAGAGGATGTTCTCGCTGAACGCGAAGCCGGTCGCGGTGAAGCCCGCCGCCACGATCCCGTCGACGACCCCGTTGAACTCCCGTCTGCGGAACAGGAAGAGCATCAGCACGGCGGCGCCCTTCGCGCTCTCCTCGACGATCGGCGCGACGACCGTGGCCCCCAGGGTGTCGGCGCCCGACGGATCCGCCGAAAGGTTCGCGATCCAGTACGTCGCGAAGGAGTTCGCGACGATCGCGACCAGCGCCGCCGCGCACGAACCCCAGGCGAAGGCGAACAGCAGATTCCGCCAGGGCGCCGGTTCGACCCGGTCCAGCCAGCGGAACGCGGCCATCAGGAGCGGCACCGGCAGCACCGCGAGCCCCAGACCGACGAGGAACCCCTCGGTGCCGGTCTCTTCGCGCACCAGAGCCAGGATGAGCAGCCCACAGATGGCCAGCGTGACGATCACCGCGCCCGCGCGGAACGCCTTGCTGCGCCACACCAGCCCCACCCGGCGCGGGCGGTAGCGCCAGTGGGCGCGCTCCGGGACGGCGCCCAGGATCTCGCCGAGCCGTTGCTCTTCGAGCACGGGGACGGCGGGTTGCGGATGTCGGTGCTGCTCGGACCCGGCGGACATGTCCCGACCCTAACGAGCGGGACCGACAACTGACCAGGCGGTTCCCGCACGGCCCGCGTCGCCGGCAGGGCGCACGGCCGATGTCGTCGGCAGGGCGCACGGCCGATGTCGTCGGGAGGTCGCGCGGCCCGCGTCGTCGACAGGGCGCACGGCCGCCGGGAGGCCGCGCGGGTCCGTCGGGCGCCCCTGGCCGACGGACCGGTTCTCAGATCCTGGTGAAGAGCAGGTCGTGGACGACGTGCCCCTTGTCCAGGCCCTGTCCCTCGAAGCGGGTCAGCGGCCGGAACGCGGGACGTGGCGCGTAACCGCCGTCCGCCCGGGTGTTCTCGAACCGGGGGTGCGCGGTGAGCACCTCCAGCATCTGCTCCGCGTAGGGCTCCCAGTCGGTCGCGCAGTGGATCACCGCGCCGGGCTTCATACGGCCCGACACCAGGTCCAGGAAGTCCGGCTGGATCAGACGGCGCTTGTGGTGGCGGCTCTTGGGCCACGGGTCGGGGAAGTACACCCGCAGACCGTCCAGCGACTGTGGCTTCAGCATCTCGCGGAGCAGGATGATCGCGTCGCCGTTGGCGACCCGCACATTGTCCGAGCCCGCCTGGTCGGCGAGGCGGAGGAGATTGCCCTGGCCCGGGGTGTGCACGTCGACGGCGAGGATGCCCGTGGCCGGGTCGTCCGCCGCCATCTGCGCGGTCGCCTCGCCCATGCCGAAACCGATCTCCAGCACGACCGGCAGCCCGCCGAACATCTGGTCCAGGTCCAGGACGCGCAGACCGTCGATGTCGAAGCCCCACTGCGGCCAGAGGCGTTCGAGGGCGTCCTGCTGGCCGATCGTGACCCGGCTGCGGCGCGGCTGGAAGCTGCGGATGCGACGCTCGTGGTGCGAGCCGGCCGGATCGGCGGCGGGCCCGCCGGGGAAGCGCGGCTCCTGGCGCAACCGGCGCTGCCGGTCGAAGGAGGCGGCCCGTCGGGCGGCGGCGTCGGCGGCCTCCGCGGCGTCCACGTCGGCCGTCTCCTCGGTCGGGTCCGCGGCTGCGTCCACGTCGGTGTTCACGTCGGCGTCCATGGCGGAGGCCTCGGCGGTCCCGGCGTGCGCGCCGGGCTCCGTGCTGGGGTTCAGGGGCTGCTCAGACACAATGCCCCGATTCTACGGCTGGCGGCCTCCACCCCGCTCCCCGTGCCAGGGCCAGGGCCCGCCGGGCGATCTCCCGCCCCACCGGCAGCGCCGTGGCGAGCGCGGCGTCCGCGGGGGCGTGGAGCACGTGCACGGTGTGCGGGGCCTCACGGATCAGGAAGTCGTCGACCGGTGTGCCGTCGCCGTGCACCGCCTGGGCCCGCACCCCGGTGGGGGCCGGGCGCAGGTCGTCCTCGGTCACGTCGGGCAGCAGCCGCCGGAGGGCGGCCGTGACCGCCGACCCCGTCGCTCCGGCCCGCCCGGCCCGCTCGTCCGGCGTGGTCCGTGCGACGGGCCCGGTCCGCTCCGGCGGAAGGACCGCACCGGCGTGGACGAGGGGCGCCCCGCCCCGTACGTACGCCTCCTGCCGACGCGCGGTCCGCCGGGAGACGGGCCGGGCCAGCACCGAGAGCAGACCCCCGGGGTGGAGCACGGGTTCGGCCCGTCCGGGCGGGCTCGCGCCGACCGGCCCCACGTGGACGGTCCCGTCGACGGACCGTACGAGGCCCCGGACCAGCTGCGCCCCGAGGAACGGGTGCCCGGCGGCCGGCACCGGGTGCACCACCGCGCTGACCAGCTCCGGCCTGCGCAGCTCGTAGTAGATGTCCCGGACGGGCAGGACGCGCACCCCGGGCTCGTCGCCCGCGAGCCGTGCCACCCGGTCGCTCCGCGGGCCCGCGGCGTTGACCAGGGCTCGGGCGCGGACCACGGTCCCGTCCGCCGTGCGGGCCGCGACGCCCCAGGGCCGCCGGTCCACGGCGGTCACCCGCGCCGCGCACCGTACGACCGAGCCGGCCGCGGCGACCTCGCGCGTCAGCGCGGCGAGGACCCCGGCCGCGTCGCAGACCCCGGTGGTGGAGACCCGGATCGCCGCCTGTCCGCGCACCCGGGGCTCGTACTCCGCGATCTGCGCCGGGCCCAGCTCGCACACCGGCAGCCCGTGTTCCCGGCCGCGCTGCGCGAGGGCGTGGAGCCGGGGGAGCTCGGAGCGGTCCGTCGCGACGATCAGCTTGCCGGAGACGGTGTGGGCGATGCCGTGCCGCGCACAGAAGTCGGTCATCTCGCCGCCGCCGCGGGCGGCGAACCTGGCCGTGAGGGAACTCCGGCGGTGGTGGACACCACTGTGGATCAGCCCGCCACCCGGTCCCGCGAGGTGCTCGGAGGGGTTCCGCGCCTCCTCCAGGACCGTGACCCGGGTCCCCGGCGCCGCGCGCGTGAGCGCGTACGCCGTCGACAGGCCGACGATCCCGCCGCCGATCACCAGCACGTCGCAGTCGTAGTCCGCGTGCGTCCTCATCACGCCACCTCCCTCCCCGATAGTGCACTGACCCGCTGACAACCGGATCAAACCCCGGACGGGGATGGGACGTGGCGCGTGTTCCGGCGGAGGGGGCGCGCGGGTGGCGTCAGGCGGGCGCCACCAGCAGCGGACGGGCCCGCTCGCGCAGCTCGGCGACGCGCGGCTCGTCCCCGTACGGTTCGAGGCGGTGCAGCAGGTCGCGGACGTACTCGGTGGTCCGGGCGGAGGAGATCCGTCCCGCGACCTCCACCGCGCGGGTGCCGGCGGCGCACGCGGCGTCGAGGTTGCCCGACTCCAGTTCGGCCACCGCGGAGACGACCAGCCGCAGACCGTGCGAGCGGACGAACTCCTCGGTGGGCTTCGACAGTGCGAGCTCGGTGAACCTGCGCACCTGGCGGGGTGCCTTGAGGTCGCGGTAGCACTCCGCGGCGTCGGCGGCGAACCGGTCGTACGAGTAGAAGCCGAGCCACGAGGGATCGGAGTCCCCCGGCCGCGACCGCTCCAGCCAGCTCTCCGCGCCCCGCAGCGCGGCCCCGGCCGCCGGGGCGTCCCCCGCCTTGGCGTGGGCGCGCGCCTCCACCAGCCGGAAGAAGCTCATCGTCCGGGCCGTCGCGAGACCCCGGTTGCGCTCGACCGCCGCCTGCGCGAGGTCGACGCCCTCGTCGGCGAATCCCCGGTAGGTCGCCTGGAGCGACATCGAGGCCAGGACGTACCCGCCGAGCGGGACGTCGGCGGCGGCCCGGGCGAGCCGCAACGCCTGGATGTAGTAGCGCTGGGCGGCCTCCTGTTGACCGGTGTCGAAGGCCATCCACCCGGCCAGCCGGGTCAGTTCGGCCGAGGCGCCGAACAGCGCACGGCCCACCTCGTCGCTGTACGAACCGAGCAGCAGGGGTGCGGCGTCGACGCGTAAGCACTCCGGGACCATCGACGAACGCCAGTCCCCGCCGCCGTACTTGGAGTCCCAGCGACGCGCGTCCTGGGCGGCCTCGCGCAGTTTGGCGACGTCGCTGTGCCCGACCCGGAGCGGCGAGGCGTCGGCCACGGCCTCGGGCCCCGGCTGTACGGGGACCACGCCATGCCCGGCGGGCAGTACCAGACCGCTCCGCGCCGGACCCGTGGGCGCCGGGCGTACCGCCCCCGGACCGGCGAGGAGCGCGGTCCGCGCGGCGGCGGAGTCCCGGGCGACCGAGGGGTCGGCGGGGGTTATCAGCCAGCGCGAGGCGGGCGTCGCGTAGGCGCTGACCGAGAAGGATCCCGCCAGCGACTGCCAGATGCCGTTGCCGCCGCGACGGCCGGCGAGGTCCAGGCGGTACAGCTCCGTGGCGGAGCGCACCGCCTCCGCCACGTCGCGAGGGAAGGCGAGCCCGACCTCCGGCGCCGGGTCGGCGTCGGCGAGGCCGATCTCGTGCAGCGGGACCGGCCGGCCCAGCTTGGCCCCGATCGCGGCGGCGATGAGATGCGGCGCCGCGCCCTGCGGCACCATGCCCTTGGCGACCCAACGGGCCACCGAGGTCTTGTCGTAGCGAAGTGTCAGCCCGCGCTGTGCTCCGAGGTCGTTGACCCGCCGGGCGAGCCCGGCGTTGCTGATTCCCGCGAGGGCGAGAACCGTGCCGAGCTTCTCGTTCGGCCCGCGTTGCTCCCTGGACATGCGCCACCCCTCGACACACAGACAGCCGCCGCGTCACCGGGGGCGGCGCGCGGCATTCGTACCGTGTTCTCCTCGCGGCGGGACCTCCTGGGCCGGGCGCACACGCATGTGGCCGAACCCCGAGGAATATGCCGCCGTGCTGAGACCATCGGTAAACCCAGCGTAGTTCTCCGCATCCCTACCGTTAAGGGGCATGGGTTCGGATGGCGGGATTGTGGCCCGCGCCAGGCGTCGTCCGGGGAGCCGGCGGGGGCGGCGGAAGGTGTCCGATGTGCCCCGGCCGTGTGGCTGTGCGCCCGGCCGTGCGCTCTCGTCGGGCGGGTGTCGAAGCGCTTCCATGGAGCATGCGTGGGTCGGCCCGCCGCACTGGACTCGGCGGGCTGGGGGACCCTGCCGCCCCATTCCCCGCGGGCGGCGGACCGGCCCGGGAGGCGCGTGCCGTCTCCCGGGCCGAGCGCCGGACGGGGCACTGCGGGGCGGTCGGCGGGGCGCGGCACGCGCGTGGACGGTCCGGGGGCGTGCGCCCGGCTCGCGCGCGGGACCGGCCCGCGGAGCGGCGGGGCGAGGCGGCGGACGCGGGGTGGGGGCGGCGGTGCGCCGGTGGTGTGCCGCCTAAGAATGGCTGGATGTCGACGGTCGCCGATCCGTTGGAAACCACCGCGAGAGCGCTCCTCCGGTGGCTTGAATGCGCCTGATGGTGCGTCGGGCGAGTCCTCCCGGCGCCCCGGCGGCGGACCTCCGCGGGGCCGGGGGTGGGGCTGCGGGCCGGGCATGGCGGGGCCCGCGGAGGGGCGTGGCGGTGGTGCGGGCGCCTCGTCGGGCGCCGTAGGCGCCGTCGGTACCTCCGGACCCGACGGCGGGACAGGCGGCGCGGGGGGTGACAGCGGCGCAGGTGGTGGCCGGGTGGTCGTGGGCCGGGGCGCCGGTGGATGCTCGGCAGGTCCTCGGCGGTGGGCGTGCGGGCGGTGGTCGTGTGCGGGCGTCCGAACGGTGGCTGTGCGAACGGTGGCTGCGCGGGCGGTGGCTGTGCGGGCGGTGGCTGTGCGGGCGGTGGCTGTGCGGGCGGTGGCTGTGCGGGCGGCCCTCCCGACCCGGACCTTTCCCGGACCGGGCCCTCCCGTCCTCCCGTGACCGGATCGCCCAACAAGCGGAAGACTCTGTTCCGTTGAGTGGCCGGCCTCGTACGGGCCTTCCGGCTCATGCCAGGGGCGCATGCTCTTCCGGCGTGCGCCGCGCGTACCCCCTCCCGGCCGCCGCAGTCGTGGCAGCATGTCCCGCAGCGGCGTTCAGCGGACCATGCGCGCCGTCAGTCCACAGCCTGTGGAGGCGGCGATGCGTTGGTTGGTGGGGTGGAGCAGTATCGCCGCGAGCTTCGGCACGGTGGGTGCGGTCGGCGCGGGCGGCGAGGGGCGCACGGTCCATCCGGTGGGCTCCCAACTCCTGTGGGGCGACCCCGATCCGCTGTGGGCGGTCGGCGACTGGCGCCCCGACGAGATCCGGCTCATCGACGCCGCGACCACGGTCGGCGCGCCCACCACCCGGCTCGCGGTTCTCGGTTGCTGCGGGGCGACCGACGAGCAGCTCCGCGTCGGACTCCTCTCCGCGCGCGGCGGCGCCCTGCGCCATCTCACGGCCTGGCCGGGCAGTTACACGGTCGTCGTGCAGATAGGACGGCGCATCACCGTCACCGGCGACCTGGCCGGAGCCCGCCCGGTCTTCCACACCCCCTGGGCCGGAGGCACCGCTTACGCCACCGCCGCACTGCCGCTCGCCGACCTGATCGAGGCCCAGCTCGACATCGGCCACCTGGCCGCCCTGCTCGCCTGCCCCGACACGCCGGAGGCCCTGGGCGACGGGACTCCGTACGCCGGCGTGAAGCGCGTCCCGCCCGGCCACGCGCTCATCCTCCGCGAGGGTTCCCGCGAGATCACCGGCTACGAACCCGTCGCCTCCCTCGCCGTGGCCGCCCCGCAGGCCGACCCGGTCCACGCGGTGGAGGGCGTACGGGACGCCCTCGTCGAGGCCGTACGCGCCCGGCTCACCGCGCCGCGCCACGCCCCGGAGGCAGGGCCGCAGGACCCCGGGCCCGTCCCCGGCATGGGGCCCGCCGACCGCCGCGCGGCCCGTGGCCGGGGGCCGGTCCCCGGAATCGGGGCCGACCTCTCCGGCGGCAGCGCCTCCGCGACCCTCGCCCTGCTCGCAGCCGGTCTGCCCGGCCTCCCCGGTACGGTCCTGGGCCACGGCACCGGCGCGGGGGAGCGGCTCCTCGCCGTCACTTTCAACGACCTCACCACCCGCGGCGACGAGGACGAACTCGCCCGCGCCCGCGCCATCGCCGCCAACCCGCGCCTGCACCACGTGGTGGTCCCCGCGGGCGAGGAGGCTCTCCCGTACGCGGACCTCTCGGTGGAGAACGGGGTGATCACCGACGAGCCCGCGCCCTCCCTCGTCGTCGCGGAACGCCACCGCCGCCGCCTTGCCGCCGGCAGCGCGGACCACCTGGTCGGCTACGGGGCCCGGCAGGTGCTCGACGCCCACCCGGCCCGTCTCGCCGACCTCCTGATGGACCGCCGCCGGCGCGACCTGCTGAGACCCGTCGCGGCACTCACCCGGGCCGAAGGAGCTTCCGCGCACGCGATGTTCGTACCGCTCGCGGTCTACCGCGCCGCCCGGCGGCTGGCCCGCACCTCCTACCGCAGCGGCCTGGAGACGGCCGCCGGGGTGCTGCCCGAAGCCAACCGGTACCCCGCCGGCTCCGACGGCCCCGGCAGCGGCGGCACCCCCGCCGATGCCTCACTGGCAGCCCTGACCTGGTCCCGGCCCGGGCCCGCCGCGCGCTGGCTCACCGGGGAGGCGCTCGCCCAGGTGGCGGTCCGGCTCCAGGAGGCGGCGATCCGCCCCACCACGGCGCAGCGCCCGGGCCAGGCCCGGGCGGGTGCGGCCCTCGCCCGGGTCGCCGCCGGCCACCGCATCCTGGAGCAGGCCGCCGACATCCGCAGCCAGCGGCTGCACGCCCCCTTCCTCGACAACCAGGTCGTACGGGCGGCCCGGGCCCTGCCCGAGTCGCTCCGGGTCCAGCCGGGGGCGCGCGCCGCGATTCTGCGCCGGGTCCTGTCGGGTGCGGGCATCCACGAACTGCCCACCGGCTGGGGCGCCCCGTCGCTGGCCCGGTCGACGGAGGCGACCCGCACCGGACTCCGGCTGGCGCTGCCCGAGTTGATGGGCCTCTTCGACGCCCCGCTGCTGGCCGACGCCGGCCTGATCGAGGCGCGCGTGGTCCGCAAGGCGCTGCGCGCGGCCGCCGACGGGGAACCGCTGCCGCTCGACGGGCTCGCGGACCTCGCTTCCACGGAACTCTGGCTCCGCCGCCTGATGGGCCGCCGGGGCACCTGCTGGACCGGTACGGCCGCACCTCGCAGCCGGGCCGTCGCCGGGGGCGTCCTCCCGGTCGCCCGCCGCTCGCTCCAGGCGTAGCGGCCGGAAGCGCGGGCGCGGGTGGGGTGCGGATTCCCACGGGCCCCGTCACCCGCAGGTGAACCGGGAATCGGCCCAGTCGGCCATCGTCGCCCCGCCGAGCGGCTGCGCGGACTCGACGACCAGGCGCACCGTCGTCCGCCCGTCCAGCGCGACGCTCACCGGTACGGCGGGGGAGCCCGCCCGCACGATCCCGGAGGTCCACAGCACTTCGCCCTCGTCCCCGACCACGGAGAAGCGCACGGCGCCCAGGCCGAGGGCCAGATCGTCGATGCCTGCCATTGCCTCGTACCGCGTGCAGCGTCCGTCCAGCCGGACGACCACCGACGACCGGCCGCCCACCGTCACGCCGTGCGCGTACGGGGTGGAGGCGATCGACAGGCTCCGGCGCTGCCAGACCGGGCTGCTGCCGGAGAGCTGCACCGTGGGACCGGGCCCGTCGCCCAGGATGTCGTAGCGCAGCTCGCTGAACCGGTAGACCGAGGACGCGGGGGACTTCGGCGTGGGCTCCTCCGCCGGCGGGGGCGTGGGGCTCGGGGCGGGAGGTTCTTCGGCGCGCGGGGGCGAGGGCGCGGGAACAGGCGGGGCGGGTGCGGCCGAGGGCTTCGGCGCGGGCCGTTCCGGTACGGACGGGGCGGGTGAGGGTCCCGGAGCGGGCGGCCGGGACGGTTCTGGCGTGACGGGCGGCGTCGGCACGGGGGGCGGCGTCGGAGCCGGCGGCTCGGGAGAGGGCGCGGCGGACGGGACCGAGGCCGCGGCCACCGGAGGCTTGGCCACCGGCTCCGGCTGGTGGTCGTCGCCGACCAGCGCCCACACCACTCCGGCAGCCGCCGCGAGGGCCACCGTGGCCGCGATCCCCACCTTGGCGGGGGCGCCCAGCCCTTCCGCGACAGCGCCTCCGGCCGCCGACCCGCCGCCGGACCCACCTGCCGCGGCGCCGCCCGCGGACGCCGTGCCCGTGGCTGTGCCCGTGCTGGTCCCGGTCGCGGCGGCCGCCGCTCCGGCCCCGGCCCCGGCCAGCGTGCCGCCCGCCACGACTCCCGCCGCCTTGAGCGAGTACGCGGCGGCGAACCAGCCGATGACCGCGATCGGGAGCAGCGCGGGAATCCCCGCGTTGACCTGCTGCAACTCTCCGGCCGCCACACGGCACTTGGCGCATTCGTCCAGATGCTTGCGGAGTCCGCGCTCCGCCCGCATCCGCAGGCCGCCCCGGGCGTACGCGCCGAGCCGGTCGGCGTACCGCGCGCAGTCACCGCCCGCCACCAGGGCCTGGCTGACGTGCGCCTGGAGGTAGGCCTGCTTCAGTCCCTCGCGGGCCCTTCCCGCGAGCACCGCCGTGGCGTTGGCGGACAGCCCGAAGAGCGGGGCCACCTCGCTCGGTGACTCCTCCTCCACGGTGGTGTGCCAGAGCACGGCCTGCCAGCGCTCCGGCAGACTGCGGAACGCCTGCAGGGCCATGGACTGTTCGGCCTCGTGCATCGCGCGGACGTCGGCGCCCAGGTCGAGGGTGTCGTCGTCGGACAACTCGGAGGTACGCGCCGCTCCCGCGGCGAACACCGCGAAGTCGTCGACCAGATGCTCGCGCTTCGCGCTCTTGGTCCAGGCGGCGGCGACATGGCGGACCGCGGTCATCAGATAGGCACGGACGGCTTCTTCGGGCCCCTTTCCGCCGCGAACCGCCTGCAGGGTCCGGGTGAACACCTCGGCCGTCAGGTCGTCCGCGGTGTGCGCGTCCCGGCAACAGGAGCGCGCGTAGCGACGGACGGCGCCCGAGTGGCGCCGGAACAGCTCTTCGTAAGCCCGGTCGTCGCCGGACCGCATGCCCCTGATCAGCTCGGCGTCCGAGACTGCGGGGCCGGTCGATGCCCCTCGTCCCGTTCGCTGCGGAGGCACGGACCAGGGGCCCGGCAGCACCGTGCCGCCACTGCTCCCCGCCGGAGTCCCCTCGCCGGGCTCCCGCGGGTTCGGGACTCCTCGCGCCTGCCGTACTTCCTGGACTTCCGGTACTTCCGGTACTTCCCGTAGCCCCGGGGCTTCCCGCTCCGACGCCACCCGCGCGTCCGCGCCGCCGGGCGAATCCGTGCCGGCCGAATCGAGGTCCGGCGAATCCGTGCCGTCGGGTGTACCGGAGCCGGATGTACCGGCTCGGCCCGGGTGCGGGCCGTCCGGTCCGTCGCCGGGCGCCGTGGTGCGGGAGGGCCTGTCCGCGCCGCCCTGCGGGGGCACCTGTGCCCCCTGCGGCGGAGGAACCGTGCCTGCCGCGGTGCCGCCCTCGGTCGGGACGCCGTCGAGCGGCTCTTCCCGTGTGCCGTCGCCGCTCATCGCGGAGCCCCCGTACCTGCCGTGAACCCGATTCCGGGCAACACTGCCACAAGGCCCCAGCGCCGCGCGCCGGTTCAGCCCCACCTTCCACTCGTCCGGGGTGTCCGACCGAATGAGAGCGCGAGACGTCATCCGAACGGGAGCGACGCGCTCCCTGCCGACTGCCGACGCCGACCGCCTTCGGACGGTCGCCCCCGCATGCAGCGCTTTCGGACGGTCGCCCCCGCATGCAGCGCTCTCGGACGGCCGCCCCGCATGCAGCGCCTTCGGACGGCCGCCCCGCATGCAGCGCCTTCGGACGGCCGCCGTGTCCCGGCTGCAGGCCGGTCCGCCCACCCCGGCCGGAGCGCGGGCAGCCTTCGATCGCTCACCCGCGCCCCCTCACGACCTCACGCGGCGGGACGCGAACGCAGTCCTTCCAGCAGGATGTCCAGCAGCCGTGCCGACGCGGCGGCTTGCTGGGCCGAGTCCGGCAGCGAGGGTGCCGAGGTGGCGATCACCAACAGCACGTCGGCCACCGTCACATCGGAGCGCAGCTCGCCGGATTCCCGAGCCCGCTCGACGAGTCCTCCCACGACCTCGAGCAACTCGCCCGTGCCCGCGTGCTCCTCGGCTTCCTGTGCGCCCGTCCGCTGCGGTGCCTGGCGGAGGTCCGCCGGGGCCGCGCCCTGCCGTTGCTGAGGCACCCGGGTTCCGTCCACGCCGTCTCCGGCGGAGCGGAGGGCCTCTTCGCCCTGCGAGGAGGCTTCGACGCGCAGCACCTGTGGCGGCAGCAGCCTTCCCGCACCGGACGCCACAGACGTCCGGAGGAACCGGGAGAGCGCGGACCAGGCCTCGTCCTCCTGGCCGAGCGCGGCGCGCGCCTGCTCCGTCAGCCGGGCCGTCTCGGCCTCGGCTATTCGGCGTACCAGGACGTCCTTGCTGGGGAACCGGCGGTAGACGGTCCCCACTCCCACCCGTGCCCGACGGGCCACGTCCTCCATCGGAGCGCCATACCCCAGCTCACCGAAGACCTCCCGCGCCGCGCGCAGGACGTGCTCCAGATTCCGCTGCGCGTCCACGCGCAGCGGCGCCGAACGAGCCGACGCGTCCGCGGCGGAGCCGACCGCCACAGCGGCCGCAGAGCCGGCGGTCGGGCCCGCGGAAGAACCGTGCGACGCGATGACCCCCGCCGGTCTGCGCGAGTCCGCTCCACCGATCGGGCGGGACGACTCGACCACGGCGAGCGCTCCCGGCGTGTCCAGCCGCGCGACGGCCTCGGTCGAGGACGAGACGGCAACCTGCCCATGCGAATCCTGAATGTGCATGACTTCCCCCGGTTATGACGTCTCCCCCCGGAGACTTCCCCACCATGTGAACCGGCGCGAGGAGTGCCGAACTGCCCCATCCCCCACCCCGATCGGCTACGAACATAGTTGAGCGGGGGGCAATTCAGAAGGGGCAGTTCCGCACGGAGCGCCCCTCGATCGGAGCAAGGACCCGTTGATTCCTGTTTCCGCCCATGCGCGCGCCCCCTTCCTCCACGCCTGACCTGCGGGGCTACCCCGACATTCCTGACGGGTAGTGAGGCCGCGCGCCGGAGCTTCCCGGTCACACAATTTGCAGGGCCTGTGGACAAACCCGCGACTCCGTTGCGTCATGGGGTGGTGATGGCTCCAGAATCCCGGGGAACGGTCCCCGGCAGCAGGCCGAGTGCGCGCATTCTTGTCGTCGGCGGAGGCTACGTCGGGATGTACACGGCGCTGCGCCTCCAGAGGAAGCTGAAGAGAGGGCTGAGGAGCGGCGAGGTCGAGATCCTGGTCGTCACGCCCGATCCCTACATGACGTATCAGCCGTTCCTTCCCGAAGCGGCGGCCGGGTCGATTTCGCCCCGGCACGTCGTCGTTCCCCTCCGTCGGGTCCTCGGCCTGTGCCGCGTCGTCGTCGGCGAGGTCCACCGCATCGACCATGCGAACCGGACCGCCACCGTGAGCACCCTCACCACCGGCGGACCCGGCGAAGGGGCGGTGGAGATGCGGTACGACGAGTTGGTCCTCGCCCCCGGCTCCGTCGCGCGGACCCTTCCGGTCCCCGGACTCGCCGAGTCCGGGATCGGCTTCAGGACGGTGGAGGAGGCCATCAAGCTGCGCAACCACGTCATCGAGCAGATGGACATCGCCTCGGCCACCCGTGATCCCGCCCTCCGCGACGCGGCTCTCACCTTCGTCTTCGTCGGCGGGGGTTACGCAGGTGTGGAAGCACTCGCCGAACTGGAGGACATGGCCCGCTACGCCGCGCGGTACTACCACAACATCCGTCCCGACGACCTGAGATGGATTCTCGTCGAGGCGACCGGGCGCATCCTTCCGGAGGTCGGTGAGGCCATGGGCGCCTACGCCGTGCGCGAGTTGCGCGGTCGCAATGTCGACGTACGTCTGGAAACCCGGCTGGACTCCTGCGAGGGCCGCGTCGCCGTACTGAGCGACGGCTCCCGTTTCCCCACCCGCACGCTCGTCTGGACGGCCGGGGTGAAGCCCGCGCCGCTCGTCGCCGACACCGGTTTCCCGGTGACCGGGCGAGGCAGGCTGCGCTGCACCGCCGACCTCAGGATCGCCGGGACCCGGCACGCCTGGGCGGCGGGCGACGCGGCGGCCGTACCCGATCTGACGGCCCCGGAACCGGGCACCGTGACCGCGCCCAACGCCCAGCACGCCGTCCGCCAGGCGAAGGTCCTGGCGGGCAACGTTGTCGCGTCCCTCGAAGGGCGTCCGCTCACCGACTACCGGCACGCGCACGCCGGCTCGGTCGCCTCCCTCGGCCTGCACAAGGGAGTCGCCCACGTCTTCGGGCGGAGGCTGAAGGGCTACCCCGCCTGGTTGATGCACCGGGCCTACCACCTCAGCCGCGTACCGACGTTCAACCGGAAGGCGCGCGTCCTTGCCGAATGGATCCTGTCCGGACTCTTCACCCGTGAGATCGTCTCGCTCGGCTCGCTGGAACACCCCCGCGCCGAGTTCGAGCTGGCGGCCGGGGGCGCCGGCCCCCACCGCACCCCGCCTCCCCGCCGGCACCCGGGCACCGGCGACGAGTCCCACGAGCCCGAGGAACCGCCGGGCTGACCGCCCCTCGACGTACCGCCCGCCGTCCACGTCCCCCTTCCGCGGAGGCACGAGATCCCTTCGTACCGATGTCGTACCACCGTCCTACCGCCACGGTACGAACCCGGATGCGCCGCCCCGCTCGGCCCCGGAAGTCCGGGGGCGGGCACCTGCGCCACCCCGCCCCGGAGCCCCGGACGCGCGGAAGTGCCCCGGACCCGTACCGGCGGCCGAATGACGACTGTCAGTACGCTCCGTCACACTGGACGTGTGACCATAGGTACGTCCGCATCTGCACAGAGTGACCCGGTCGACCGCGCCCCGAGGTGAACGCCGACCCGCCCCCCGGCGGGCGACGACGCGGTCACCGGTGAACGGCGACGTCGCACCGACAGCACGCAGAGGTCCTGCCGGAGTTTCCCCGGACCGCGCCCCGCCCCTGACCCCGGCGTAGGACGCGAAGGCCGACGCGGCGGACCGGACGAAGCGCCACGGGGCGAGCGGACGATGTGGCGGACGCGGTGCCAAGACGCAGAAGATGCAGCAGAAGCAGCCAGCCCGAGCGGACCAGACCGACACACGAGGCAGAATTACGTGAACTTCACGCGCTGGAGCGCCCGTCTTCCCGGAACGCAGCGTCGCGCCGCCGCTCGGGACGACCGCGGTTCCGTCCCCGCTGCCCGGGCCGAGTACGCAACTGCGGAATCTCCCGCCGCGCCCGCGGAAGCGGCCGCCCCGCCGACACCCGACGAGCCGGCCGCCGGCGCCCCCGGCACGGTTCTGGTCCTCGACGACCTGCCCGCCCGCGAGATCCTCGGCCGGCTCCCCGCGCCCGTGGCGCTGTTCCACGGCCCCGACCACCGGGTCGCGTACGTCAACGCCGCCTACGAGACGGCCTTCGGCCCCCGCTCGTGCGGAGCGCCCGCGGCCGAGGCCATGCCGGAGCTGGCCGAGTTGAGCGTGCTGCCCCTGATGGACCAGGTTCTGCGCAGCGGTACCCCGCGTACGGTCAAGTCGCGCCGCACCCTCGGCGGCAGCTCCTACACCGTGACCTGCACACCCGTCGCCCCCTGGGAGACCGGCACCGACGGCGGTCCGGTGCCTGACGGCGGGGCGCCGGGCGAGGGCGGCGTACTGGTGCACGCGGCCGACGTCACCGACCACGCCGAAGCGGCCGAACGGCTCCGCACCAGCGAACGCCGCCACCGCGAGATGGCCGTCACCCTCCAGCGTTCGCTGCTCCCGCAGGAGCTGGAGCAGCCGGACGACCTGCGGATCGCCGCCACCTACCAGCCCGGCGGCACCGACGCGGCGGTCGGCGGGGACTGGTACGACGTCATCACCCTGGGCGCCGGCCGCACCGCCCTCGTCATCGGCGACGTGATGGGCCGCGGGGTCCGCGCCGCCGCCGTCATGGGCCAGTTGCGCACGGCCGTGCGCGCGTACGCCCGCCTCGACCTGCCCCCGCACGAGGTGCTCCAGCTGCTCGACGGCCTGGCCGCCGAGATCGACGCCACCCAGATCGCCACCTGCGTCTACGCGGTGCACGACCCCAACGAGGGCCACCTCGTGTTCGCCTCGGCGGGGCACCTGCCGATCCTGGTCTGCGACGAGGACGGGACGGTGCGGGTCGCCGAGGACCCGACCGGACCACCGCTCGGCACCGGCGGCTGGATCCACACCTCCGGCACGATCGCGCTGCCACCGGGTTCGACGGCCGTCCTCTATACGGACGGCCTGGTGGAGCGCCGCAGCGAGGACATCGACGAGGGCGTGGCCGCGCTCGGCCGGGCGCTGTCCGGTGCGAAGGGCTCCCCGCAGGTCGTCTGCGACCGGCTGATCCGCTCCCTCGGAGTGACCGCCGAGCACGACGACGACGTGGCGGTCCTGGTGGTCCAGCACCCCGCCCGCAAGGGGGCGGACGCGGAGCTGTTCCACAACGCCTCGCTCGATCTGCTCGGCGGCGTGGAGGCGGCACCGCGCGCCCGCGCCTTCGCCACCGGGGTGCTGACCTCCTGGCGCTTCCCGGACGAGCTGCGCGACCGCGGTGTGCTCGCGGCGAGCGAGCTGGTCGCCAACTCGCTCCAGCACGGCACCCCGCCCACGCGGCTGGGGCTCCGGCGTACCGACCGGCGGCTGATCATCGAGGTGACGGACGGGGACGACCATCTGCCGCGCCGTCGGAGGGCGGAGCCCGGGGACGAGTCGGGGCGCGGCATCGCGATCGTCGCGGCGGTCGCCACTTCCTGGGGAAGCCGCCGCACTCCGGGCGGGGGCAAGGCGGTGTGGTGCGAGTTCGCGCTGCCCCGCTGACGCGGCCCCGTCCGGGGGCGCGTCAGCGGCGCTCAGACGGTCGGGGCGGGCATCGGGACGGGTACCGCCTCCGGCACGGACATCGCGACCACCCGTGAGGGCACGGCGGCGAGCGAGGGCTGGTCCTGCACGGGGGTGAGCCGCCGGCCCAGCCGCAGCGCCAGGACCGTGATCCCCAGCGACACCAGGACGAACGTCAGGATGTACGGGGCGTGCAGCGAGGCCCCCATCGGACCGCCGACCGCAGGTCCGAGAGCGAGTGCGAGCTGCTTGCACAGGGCGAACACCGAGTTGTACTGCCCGACCATCGACTCGGGCGCCAGATCGGCTACGAGCGGGGCGACGGTCGGTGCCAGCATCGACTCGCCGAGCCCGAAGAGGGCGTACGTCGAGATCATCGCGGCCGTCGCCATCGTCTGGCTGCCGTGCCCGAGGCCCGCGTAACCCGCCACGACCCAGGCGAAGGCCCAGATCAGGCCGACTCCGGCGATCACCCGGCTGCGCTTGCGCCGCTCGACCAGCCGCAGCACGACGAACTGCGCGACGACGATGGCGGCGGTGTTGGCGGCCAGCGCGAGCCCCAGCGTTGACGGCTCGATGCCGGCGGCCTCCGTGCCGTATGCCGCGAGCCCGGACTCGAACTGGCCGTAGCAGGCGAAGAACACCACGAAGCCCAGGACACAGAGCTGGACCATGGCCCGGTGCGAGAGCATCGTCCGCAGCCCGCCCTGAGCGCCCTGTCCGCCCGCAGAGGCCCGGACCCCGGTGACGGAGCGCGAAACGGCGGGGGCGTGCGGCAGCCGCACGGTGCTCACGACGGCACCGAGCACCAGGAACATCACGGCCTCGACCACGAACAGCAGAGTGAACGTTTCCGGCCGGTCCGTGTCGACGATCTGCCCGCCGACCAGTCCGCCGATGCCCATGCCCAGGTTCTGCAGGAAGAACTGCATGGCGAAGGCCCGGGTACGGGTCGTGCTGGTGGAGGAGCGGACGAGCAGCGTGGCGAGCGCGGGCTGCATGACGGCGGCACCCGCGCCCAGCACGGCCGCCGACAGCACCGCCGTCGTCACCTCGCTCGCGAAGCCGAGCGACGCCACGCCGACGGACGCCACGACCGAGGCGCCCATGAGCACCGGCAGCGGACCGCGCCGGTCGATGACCCGCCCGGTGAACGGCAGGACGACCAGCGCTGCCATGGCGAAGACCGCCAGCACGACTCCCGCCGTACCGGCGCCGAGGCCGCGCACCTGCGCCACATAGACGTACAGATACGGAACGGTGAACCCGGTGCCGAACGCGCTCAGCGCGCTCCCCAGCTGAATCCTCCGCAGCGCTGCGCCCATCTCCCTGGTCACACTCACCTACCCCATGATCACGGGGCAACACGGTGCGCCCCCGAACTACACAGACCCGAAGACTTTAACACTAAAGTTAGAACTTCAACAATGAACCTCGAAGGACTTCGATGGGTACGGACTCGCGTGCGATACTGCCCGCCATGTCCGAAACCACCGAGCTGGATCCCGACGAGCCGAGCCTCGACGAGCAGATCGCGGCCTACCAGCGCGAGTACAGCGACCTGGATCCGCAGGTCGAGCAGGTCGTATCGGCCCTGGGGCGGCTCAACCGCCGGATGAACGTCGCGTACGGCAGACAACTCGCGGCCCTGGGCATCAGCAACGCCGAGTGGGAGGTCCTGAAGACCCTCGTACTCGCCGGCAGTCCGTACCGCCTCGGCCCCGGCGAACTCGCGAAGCGCCTCGGGCTCACCCCCGCGGCCATGACGCACCGCATCGACCGCATGGCGTCCGAGGGCCTCGTCACCCGCGACCGGGACGAGAACAACCGGGTGCGCGTCATCGTGGAGGTCACCGACGAAGGCCGTGCGAAGTGGCTGGAAGCGATGCGCATGGCCACCGTTTTCGAGGAGGACGTCCTCCAGGACCTTTCGGGCGACGAACGAGGGGTCCTCAGCGAGCTGCTGTTCCGGCTGCTGCGCCGGGTGGAGGAAGCGCAGCCCGACGCGGACGGCCGGCTCACCGACCTCTCCTGAACGTGCCGGGACCGGCGCCTGAGCCGAGCACCGGGCGTGCCACCAGTCAGGGTTGACACCGCACTCCCTGATCCGTAAAGTTCTCCGAGTTGTCACGGAGCCTGACGGTTCTGGGGCAGCCGATCCCGCCGCGGACAGCGGCAAACAAACTCTGCACGAACCCACTCGGGATAATTTCGGCATGCCGGAATTCATTTCGAAGACTCGATTATGAGTCACCGGGAAGAACCGCTAGAGTTTGAGACGTCGGAACGGCCCAACAGCCGCGAAGACAAGCCCGCTGACTGGGAATCAGGCCCGAAAGGATCTGATAGAGTCGGACTCGCCGGAAAGGGAAACGCGAAAGCGAAGAACTGGAAAGCGAAAATCGCTTGACCCGCTTCGACCGGGAATCGGACGCAAAAGAGTCTGATAGAGTCGGAAACGCAAGAACGAAGGGAAGCGCCCGGAGGGCCCCGGTGAAACGGGACCGAAGGAAGCGTCCGTTCCTTGAGAA
>NZ_JBHWZJ010000084.1:0-23485 GCF_042728415.1 Streptomyces sp. NPDC060198
CCCGCCCGCATCCCCGCCCGGCTCCCGCCCGCATCCCCGCCCGGCTCCCGCCCGCATCCCCGCCCGGCTCCCGCCCGCATCCCCGCCCGGCTCCCCTACGATCTCCTCCCATGCCGACCTCCTCCGCACTCCTCGTCATCGACATGCAGAACGGTGCGATGGCCGTCGCCCACCGGGCCCCCGAGACCGTCGCCGCCATCGCCGGACTTCGTCAACGCGCCCTCGAAGCAGGCTCCTTGATCGTCACCGTGCTCGACGAGGGCGGTGAGCCGGAGGCGGGCCCCGAGGACCGCCGGGCCGTCCCCGAACTCACGCCCGGCGCCGAGGAGGCCGTCCTCCGCAAGACCGCCCCGGACAGCTTCCTCTCCACCGGGCTCGACGCCCTGCTGAAGGCGCACGGCGTCACCGAGGTGGTCGTCACCGGCTTCGCCACCGAGATCTGCGTGGACACCACCGCACGCTCCGCACTCAGCCACGGGTACGACCTGGTGCTGGTGGCCGACGGGCACACCACCTCCGTGCGGGGCGCCGACGACGGGGAGTACGCCACCGAGGACCAGGCGGTGAGCCACCACAACGCGATCTTCCGGAACCTCCGTCACCCCGGGCGGAGCAGCCGGGTACTGAACGCCTCGGACGTGGTGTTCGAGCAGCCGGGCCCCGCACGGTCCGAGCCCGAGGCCCCCGAACCCGACTTCGTACGCGCCACCCGGAACTCCTACGACGTCATGGCCGCCGACTACTCCGCCCGGTTCCGCGCGGAACTGGACGCCAAACCGCTCGAACGCGCTCTGCTCGCCGGGTTCGTGGACCTCGTACGGGAGACCGGCGGAGGCAAGCCGCTCGCCGACGTGGGATGCGGTACGGGGAGGGTCACCGGACACCTGCACGGACTCGGCGCCGACGTGTTCGGGATCGACCTGTCACCCGGAATGCTCGCGGTGGCGCGCGCCGAACACCCCGGCCTCCGGTTCGAGGAGGGCTCGATGCTCGCGCTCGACCTGCCGGACGGGTCGCTGGGCGGGCTGCTCGCCTGGTACTCGGTCATCCACATCACCGACGCCCTGCTCCCCGCCGTCTTCGCCGAGTTCCACCGGGTGCTGGCCCCGGGAGCGCACGTACAACTCGGCTTCCAGGCCGGCGACGAGACCCGCCGGCGCACCGACGCCTGGGGACGCCCGATCCGACTCGACTTCCACCGTCGCCGCCCCGAGGCCGTCGCCGCCCTGCTCGGCACGGCGGGCTTCGAGCCCCGGGTACGCACGGTCCGCGAAGCCGACACCGACGGGGCGTACCCGGAGCCGACCCCGCAGGGGTTCGTGCTGGCGCGCAAGCCCGTGGCTGAGCGGGGCGGTCAGTCGGCCGGGCGTGCCGACTCGGCCGTGCGGGTACCCGCCGCGACGAGTTCCGCCACGTGGAGCGTCACTTCGGCTCCGATCGACGCGGGCAGCGTGACCGTCTGACCGGGGGCGTACACCTCGTGCCGGTCGTAGGACGAGCCGCCGGGCTCGGTGAGCACGTGGACCCGGCCGTGACGGCGGTCCAGCACCACGTACACCGGGACCTTGGCCTCCGCGTACACGGCCGGCTTCAGGTGGAGGTCGCTGCGGTAGTTGCTGGAGGTGACCTCCAGCACGAGACGGAAGACGGCCGGGTCGTAGCAGTGGTTCTCGGCCCGATGGGCGTCGAAGTCTGCGTCGACGAGGGCCAGGTCCGGGATCACGTAGTCCTGCGGACCACCGGGGAGCCAGAGGCCGATGCCCTGGAGCACGCGTGACTCGTCGCCGTGGAGTCCTGCCGCGAGGTAGGAAACCACGAGAGTGGTCAGGGCGTCGGCGTGCGGGCCGTCAGGGGTGGAGCCACGGTGATGACGCCACCGATGATCTCGACGCGGTGGCCGGGAAGCTGCTCCATGAGCCTGTTGGCACTGTCGAGCAGGGACTCCGGCTCACCGTCACAGGGGTACTCGACTGGTGCCGCAGACATGGCGTCCCTCCTGGGTCCAATGGTGTCGAGAACGTCATGGTAGGTCGGACTGCTCCCCTCCGCCCCGAAGCCGCAAGACCACCCGCGAGGGTGAGGCGGTACGGCGACGGCCCCGCACACCGAGGTGTACGGGGCCGTCGTCCAGGCGCCAGGCGCCAGGCGGTGAGCCGGGGTGCCGTGGTGGTTACAGCTTCTCGATCACGTAGTCGATGCAGGCGGTCAGCGCCTGGACGTCCGCCGGGTCGATCGCCGGGAACATCGCCACGCGCAGCTGGTTGCGGCCCAGCTTGCGGTAGGGCTCGGTGTCCACGATGCCGTTGGCGCGGAGCACCTTGGCGATCGCGGCGGCGTCGATGTCGTCCGAGAAGTCGATCGTGCCGATGACCTGCGAGCGCTTCGCCGGGTCGGTGACGAACGGGGTGGCGTGCTTCGATTCCTCGGCCCAGCCGTAGAGGTTCTGGGAGGAGGCCCGGGTGCGGCCGGTCGCGAAGTCCAGGCCGCCCTGGCCGTTCAGCCACTTCAGCTGCTCGTTGAGCAGGAAGAGGGTGGAGAGGGCCGGGGTGTTGTACGTCTGGTTCTTCGTCGAGTTGTCGATCGCCGTGGGCAGCGAGAAGAACTCGGGGACGTGGCGGCCGGAGGCGTGGACGCGCGCCGCGCGCTCCAGGGCCGCCGGGGAGAACGCCGCGATCCACAGGCCGCCGTCGGAGGCGAAGGACTTCTGCGGGGCGAAGTAGTAGACGTCCGTCTCGGTGATGTCGACGGGCAGACCGCCGGCGCCCGAGGTGGCGTCGACCAGGACGAGCGCGCCCTCGTCGGCACCCGCGACGCGCTTGATCGGCGCCGCGACACCCGTGGAGGTCTCGTTGTGGGTGAAGGCGTAGACGTCGACGCCCTCCTCGGCCTTCGGCTCCGGGTGGGTGCCGGGCTCGGAGGAGATCACGGACGGGTCCGCCAGCCAGGGCGCGAGCTTCGCGGCCTTGGCGAACTTCGAGGAGAACTCACCGAAGTTCAGGTGCTGGGACTTCGTCTCGATGAGACCGTGCGTCGCGACGTCCCAGAACGCGGTGGACCCGCCGTTGCCGAGGACGACCTCGTAACCCTCGGGGAGGGAGAAGAGGCTGCGCACACCGTCGCGTACCTCGCCGACCAGGTTCTTGACCGGGGCCTGGCGATGGGACGTACCGAGGAGAGAGGTTCCGGTGGCGGCCAGCGCGTCGAGCGCCTCCGTCCGCACCTTGGAGGGCCCGGCGCCGAAACGTCCGTCGGCGGGCTTGATGTCAGCGGGAATCTGAATGTCGGCCACGAGTCGGAGCGTAGTCCCTCGGCGACGGGGCGAAAGACCCTGTCCGTCCGGTGAGACGGACGCTCCGACCCGTGGACACAGCGCGGTCGGTCCGGTAGGCGGTGCGGCGGGCCGGGGTGTCAGCCCAGGGTGACCGGGAGTTCGAAGAGGTCGTTCTGGGTCACGATCGGCTTGTTCCGCAGCTCGGCGGCGGGGACCGCGAGCTCCAGGTCCGGGAAGCGGGCGTAGAGCGCGGGGAGCGCGACGGCCGCCTCCAGGCGCGAGAGCGCGGCACCCGGGCAGATGTGCGGGCCGTGGCCGAAGGACAGGTGGCGGTTGGGGGAGCGGGTGAGGTCGAACTCCGCCGCGTCCGGGCCCCACTGCTTCTCGTCCAGGCTCAGCGCGGCGAACGAGACCATCAGTCCCTCGCCCTTCGGCAGCACCCGGTCGCCGATGGTGATGTCCTCGGTGGCGAAGCGGATCAGGACGTGCGAGGTCGGCGACGACCAGCGCAGCGTCTCCTCGATCGCACCCTCCCAGGTCGCCCCGCCGGAGAGCACCAGCGCGCGCTGCTCGGGGTGGGTCTGCAGGGCGACGACGGTGTTGACGATGAGGCTGATCGTGGTCTCGTGACCGGCGGCGATGATGAGCTTGAGGGTGTTGAGGATCTCGTCGTCGGTGAGGCGGTCGCCGTCCTCGGAGGCGTTCAGCAGCGCACCGGTCAGGTCGTCGGCCGGTGACTCCTTCTTCTCGTCCAGGATGCGCGTGAACAGGCTGTGGATGTCCCCCATCACCTGCGGGACCTCGGCCGGCGGCGTCAGGTTGGAGAAGAACTTGTCGAAGAGTTCCTTCATCCGGGGCAGGTCCTCGGTGCCGATGCCCATCAGCTCGCTGATGACGTTCATCGGCAGCGGGTAGGCGAACTCGGCCTTCAGGTCGACCGACTCGCCCGCCGGGCGCCCGGCGAGCCGGTCGAGGAGTTCGTCGGTGCGGGCCTGGATGCCCTCGCGGAGCCGCTCCACCCGTCGCACGGTCAGCGCCTGGGCGACCAGACCGCGCAGCCGGCGGTGCTCGGCGCCGTCCGAAGTCAGCATGGTCTTCCCGGGGTTGACCAGGCCGATCAGCGGCCAGTCGGCGGCGATCTCGCCCCGCTGCCAGGCGTTCCAGACGTCGATGTCCTTGACCAGGCGCGGGTCCGTGAGGGCCGCCTTCGCCTCGGCGTGGTGGGTGACGGCGTAGATGTGGACCCCGCCGGGCAGCTCCACCGGGACCAGCGGACCGGCCGCGTGCAGCCGGGCGCTCTCGCCCCTGAGATCGCCGACGAACATGTCGAGGACGATGCGCTCGTCGTCGCGCGCGCCGGTCGGGTCGGTGGTCGTCGCGGTCACCGCGTGCCTCCAAGGGCGGGAGTGGGAGTGAAGCGGACGGGCAGCTCGGTGAGCCCGCGCAGCCACGGGGACGGCCGCCGGGTGAGGTCCTCGGCCCGGACCGCGAGATCGACGTCGGGAAGCCGGTCGAGGATCGCCTCGATACCCGTACGGGCGATGATCTCGGCGGTCTCCTGGGCGGGGAACGGGCAGCGGTGCTCGCCGTGGCCGAAGGAGAGGAAGGCGTTGTTGCCGCCGGTGAGGGCGGAGCCGTCGGTGCGGACCTGGGGGTCGGCGTTGGCGGCGGCGACCCCGAGGATCAGCAGGTCGCCGGCCTGGATGTGCTTGCCGCCGAGGTGGGTGTCGCGGCTCGCCCAGCGGCCGGCCACGTTCTGCGTGGGGGTGTCCTCCCACAGCACCTCGTTCATCGCCTCGGCGACGCTGTGCCGGCCGCCGGAGAGCGAGGCGGCGAACCGGTCGTCGGTGAGCATCAGCCGCAGCGAGTTGCCGATCCAGTCCGCGGTCGGCTGGTGCGCGGCGGCCATCATGACCATGAGGTCCCGGGCGACCTCGTCGTCGGTGAACTCTCCGGTGTCGGCGAGCATCCGGGACGGTACGTCGTCTTCGGGTGCGGCGGACCGCTCGGCCACCAGACCGATGACGGAGCCGGCGATGTGGCGCTGCCCGGCGAGAGCGTCCGGACCGCCGTTGATCATGTCGTTCATCGCCTTGACGAGGGCGGGGCCCGCCTCGTCCGGGAAGCCGAACAGCTTGGCGAGGACCCGGACGGGCAGCAGCATGGCGTAGTCCGCGATCAGGTCGCAACTGCCGCCGGAGCAGAACGCGTCGATCAGGGCGTCCGCGAACTCTTCGGTGTACTTGCGGAGTTCGAAGGGATCGGCGCCCTCCAGTGCCGAACTGATCACCTGTGAACGGCGGCTGTGCCGCTCGCCGACGGTGTACAGGATCGACGGCTGGTCCTTGCTGATCATCGGGTGCAGCGGCCAGTCGTCCGGGATGCCCGGCCACTGGTTCCAGATCTGCGAGTCCCGGGTGAACAGCGCCGGGTCGGTGGTGACCTGGTGCAGTTCGCGGTAGCCGAGGACGAGCCAGGCCGGTACGTCACCGGGCAGCACGATCGGCGCCACCGGCCCGTGGTCCCGGCGGACCTCCCGGTACAGCTGGTGCGGTTCGGTGGCGAACCGGGGCCCGGACAGCGGTACGGGACCGGGGTCCTTGGCCGCGCCCTGACCGTGGTCGACGGGACACGCGTTCACGAGGTGGTCTCCGAGGTTCTGCCGGCCGCGTCGGGGGCGCCCGCGAGCGCCCCTTCCGGAGTCCGGGCGCGGGCGGCGGACAGCGCGTGGAGGTGCTCGACCAGCGTGATCAGGACGTACTTGCTGGACGACCGGTCGCGGGCGTCGCACTCCACCAGCGGCACGTCCTCCGACAGGTCGAGGGCGTCACGGATCTGCTGTTCGGTGTGGAGCGGGCCGCCGAAGTCGTTGCACGCCACGATGAACGGCGTGCCGTGGTGCTCCAGGCGGTCGATGGCGTACCAGGAGTCCGCGAGCCGGCGGGTGTCGACCAGGACGACGGCCCCCAGCGTGCCGGAGAAGAGCCGGTCCCACAGGAACCAGAAACGCTCCTGGCCGGGCGCCCCGAAGAGGTACAGCACCGAGCGTTCGTCCAGTGTGATGCGGCCGAAGTCGAAGGCCACCGTGGTGGACGCCTTCGACTGCACGCCGTCGAGGTGATCGACGGCCTCGCCCGCGCGCGTCATCGTCTCCTCCGTGTTGAGCGGACGTATCTCGCTCACGGAACGGACCATGGTCGTCTTGCCCACGCCGAATCCGCCGACGACGACGACCTTCAGTCCGTTGTCGGCCGTCGCCCGAAGGGCGGCGCGGTCAGAGGTTGCGGAGTCCAACGAGCACCTGTTCCAGGATGTCGGGGTCGGGGAGCCGGTCCGCGACACGGGCGGTACGGGGATGGCGTGCGCTGATCCGACCGGTGTCGAGCATGTCGCCGAGCATGATGCGGATGATGCCGACCGGCAGTTTCAGGGTCGCGGCGATCTCGACCACAGCGGTGGGGCGCTCGCACATCCGCAGGATCGCGACGTGCTCCGACTGCATGCCGGGGGCCGGCTCGCACTCGGAGACGACGAGCGTCACCAGGTCGAAGGCGTCGGAGTCCGTCCGGCTGCGGCCACCGGTGAGGGTGTAGAGCCGGTCGGGGGAGTCGTCACGACCGGGGCGGGGGCGCGGCACCGGGGGCATCAGCCGGCGGTTCCGGTTCCGGCGTCCGACCCGTCGGGCGAGACGGCGGACTCGCGGGGCGGGGCGACGAGGTGTTCGCCGAGCTGCTCGACCAGCTCGCTCATGTTGTGGCCGACGAGGCCCACGTCGGAGTCCTCGGCGGCGACGACCGCCAGATGGGCGCCCGTACCGGCCTCCACGATGAACAGCACCCCGCCGTAGAACTCGGCCATCGCGGACCGTACGCCGCCGGTGCCGTCACCGAACTCGACGGACGCGCCGTGCGAGAGGCTCTGGATGCCCGCGGAGATCGCGGCGAGCTGGTCGGCCTGGTCCACGGAGAGCTCGGGGGTACGGCACAGTTTCAGGCCGTCCCGGGAGAGCACGAGCGCGTGCCGGGCGCCGGGAGTGCGTTCGAGCAGCCCCTCCAGCAGCCAGTTCAGCTTCTCGTCGGTGGTCGCGGTCATCGGGTGTTGCCTTCCGGGAGGGTTACGTTGGCCCGTACTGCCTGGCTGAAGGTGGAGAAGCGCTCGGCCTGCCTCTTGGCGACGTCGGCCCGCTCCCGAGGGGTCGCGGAGTCGACGGGGGCCGTGGCAGTCGCCCGGGACTCGGCGGCGGCGAAGGTGCGCCCGCGGCGGCGCCGGGGCAGCCCGCTCTCGCCGAACTTCGGGAAGGAGCCGGTCGATTCGGCCTCGGACTCGGGGGACGGATCGGGGGCGGGGGCTGCCTCGGGCCCGGCGGCGGGTGCGGCGGGTTCGGGCTCAGGGGACCCGGCCGCCGTGTCGGCGACGGTCGCGGGCTCGGCGGCCGCGGTGTCCACGCCCGGCCGGGCGTCGCCCTCGTGGGAGGCCGCCGCGGAGTGGGCGGGCTCCGGTTCGGGCGTGCGGGGCTTGGGTACGACGGCCGGGAGCGACGGGGTCGGGGTGCCTTGCGGGGTGCGGGAGATGAGTTCCTGGGGCAGCATCAGCAGGGCGCCGGTCCCGCCGCGCGCGGACGGCCGGAAGGAGACCCGCAGGCCGTGCTTGCGGGCGAGGCGGCCGACGACGGCGAGGCCGAGGCGGGTACCGGAGAGCGCGGTGGAGCTCCGGTCGTCCGGGGAGACGGCCTGTTCGGCGCGGCGGAGCTGCACGTCGCTCATGACGAGCCCGCTGTCCTCCACGGTGATCACCACACCGGCCGGTACCTCTTCGACGTACACGTGCACTTCCGCGGTGGGCGGCGAGAAGTTGGCAGCGTTGTCGAGGAGTTCCGCGAGCGCGTGCATGACGCCCTCGGCCGCGTGACCGGCGATGGCCACGTCGCTGGTCGAGTGCAGCCGGATGCGCCGGTAGCCGCTGATACGGCCCATCGCGCCGCGCAGGATGGACTCCATCACGATCGGCTTCGCCCACCGGCGCCCGGAGCGCGCACCGGTCAGCACGGCGACGGAGTCGGCGAGCCGGCCCGCCTGGGCGGTGCGGTGGTCCAGGTGGAGAAGGTCTCCGAGGACGTTCTCGTCGGAGTGCCGGTTCTCCATCTCCCGCAGGTCGGCCAGCATGCTGGTGGCCAGCGCCTGCATCCGGCTCGCCGCGTTGGCGCCCGTCGAGAGGGCGGCGGACCGCTCCCGCTCGGTCTGGGCGAGACGGGCCGTCAGGGCGGCCCTCTCGGCCGCGAAGCGTTCCCGGTCGGCCTCGTTCTCGGCCGCGCGCCGGTCGGTCTCGGCGGCCAGCCGCTCCTTGGCCGCGGCCGCCTCGGCGGTGGCCCGGGCGAGCGCGGTGGCCGCCTCGGAGGCGGCCCGGGTGGCCTCGGCGCGGGAGGTGGCCTTGATCCGGGCGGCCTCAGCGGTGAAGCGCTGCGCGTCGGCGGAGGCGGACGACACCAGGCGGGTGGTGTCGGCGGTGAACCTTTGGCTGTCGGCCGCCCGGGCCTCGCGCAGCGCCCGTGCGGTGCCCAGGGCGTGGGCGGCGACGGCCACGGCCACCGTCAGCGCGACGGCCGCCGCACCCGCTCCCCAGGCCAGGGGAGTCCGCACCGGGACGGGGGCAACGGCGACGGCCCATACGCACAACGAGCCTGAGACGACTGCCGACACCAGCGCGGTGAGCGCGGTCGACCGGGTTGAGGGGCGCAATCGGAGTCCTTGGGGCGGACGGCACGGGCGGCGCCGACCGGTCGGGCGACGCTCGCCGGCCGGGCGGGCGACGCTGGTCAGGGCGCCGCCGGTCGGGCGGCGCGGCGGACGCTGCGAGTGGGGGGCGGTCGGGAAACGACTTTCGTCGCGGAGAGTGAGTGGGCCGTAACAACTGGAGCTGATTGTTCCAACACAAGTCGTGTTCACTATAGGAGAATTGAGGGTCCTTTTGGGAAGTGATCGTGGCGTTCTCTGTCTGTTCTGTGTTGCGTATGTGACCGTGCGGGCGGTGTTGTCCGAAGAGTGCACGCACTCGCCCGGCATGCTGGTGGCCATGGCCGAACCGCACGCCCTCAGCGACGCCCTGGCCCGGGACCTCCGCTCCGAGGTCCGGGGGGAGACCTCTTTCGACGCGACCGCCCGGGCGCTCACCACCATGGACGCCTCCAACTACCGGCGGGTTCCCCTCGGGGTCGTCGCCCCGCGCGACGCCGACGACGTCACCACCGCGCTTGCCGTCTGCCGGGCCCACGGGGTGCCCGTCGTGCCACGCGGCGGCGGGACCTCCATCGCGGGCCAGGCCACCGGTCGTGGCGTCGTCCTCGACCTCACCCGGCACCTGGACGCCGTCGTGGAGCTCGACCCGATGGCCCGGACCGCAGTCGTCCAGCCCGGCGTCGTCCTGGACGACCTGCGGGCCGCCGCCGCGCCGCACGGACTGACCTTCGGGCCCGACCCGTCCACCCACGGCCGCTGCACCCTCGGCGGAATGATCGGCAACAACTCCTGCGGCGCGCACTCCGTCGCCTGGGGCACCACCGCCGACAACGTCCACGCCCTCACCGTCGCCCGCTACGGCGGCGACACCCTGCGCCTCGGCCGGGGCTGGGGAACCGGCCCTTCGAGCGCCCCCGCCGGACTGAGGGATTTCGTCGACCGCCACCTCGCCCCGCTCCGTACCGGCTTCCCCGACCTCCCGCGCCGCATCTCCGGCTACGCGCTCGACGCCCTGCTCCCCGAACACCCCGGCGGCCCCGACCTCGCCCGCGCGTTCTGCGGCAGCGAGGGCACCCTCGGCGTCGTCACCGAGGCCACCGTCCGGCTGGTCGCGTCGCCGCCGGCCCGCGCCCTCGCCGTCCTCGGCTACCCGGACGAACCGGCCGCCGCCGAAGCCGCCGCCGGACTCCTCCCCCACGGCCCGCTCACCGTGGAAGGCATGGCCGCCGACCTGGTACGCGAAGCGGTCGGACTGCCCCGCGGCGGCGCCTGGCTCTTCGTGGAGACCGGCGGCGCCACCCCCGCCGAAGCCCGGGACCGTGCGACCCGGATCGTGCGCGCCGCCGACGCGCTCGACGCGGCGGTCGTCACCGACCCCGCCGGGCAACGCGCCCTGTGGCGCGTCCGCGAGGACGCCGCCGGAACCGCCACCCGGATGCCCGACGGCACCGAGGCGTGGCCCGGCTGGGAGGACTGCGCCGTGCCGCCCGCCCGCCTCGGCCCGTACCTGCGCGAGTTCCGCGCCCTGCTCGCCGAGCACGGGCTGCGCGGAACCCCGTACGGCCACTTCGGCGACGGCTGCATCCACGTCCGCGTCGACTTCGACCTCCGTACCCCCGGCGGCATCGTCCGGTTCCGCCGCTTCTCCGAGGACCAGGCCCGCCTCGTCGCCGCCCACGGCGGCTCGCTCAGCGGCGAACACGGCGACGGACAGGCCCGCGCCGAACTGCTCCCGCTCATGTACGGCCCCGAACTCGTCTCCCTCTTCGGTGAGTTCAAGGACCTGTGGGACCCGTACGGCGGGATGAACCCCGGCATGCTGGTCCGCCCCGACCCGCTCGACAGCAACCTCCGCTTCGACGTCCTGCCCCGTCGCCCGGTCGACGTCGCCTTCGGATACCCCGAGGACGGCGGCGACTTCACGGCGGCGGTCAGCCGCTGCGTGGGCGTCGCCAAGTGCCGCACGACGACGGCGCCCGGCGCGGGCGTCATGTGCCCCTCCTTCCGCGCCACCGGCGAGGAGAAGCACTCCACGCGCGGCCGGGCCCGGCTGCTGCACGAGATGCTCGCGGGCGAGATCGTCACCGACGGCTGGCGCTCGACGGAGGTCCGCGACGCGCTCGACCTCTGCCTCTCCTGCAAGGGCTGCCGCAGCGACTGCCCGGTCGGCGTCGACATGGCCACCTACAAAGCGGAGTTCCTGCACCACCACTACCGGGGCCGGCTCCGCCCCGCCGCGCACTACGCCATGGGCTCGCTGCCCCGCTGGCTCCGCCTCGCCGCCCCCTTCGCCCCGGTGCTCAACGCCCTGGCCCGGCTGCCCCCGCTCGCCTCACTCGCCAAACGGCTCGCGGGCATCGCCCCGGAACGCACGATCCCGGTGCTGGCGCGCGAGACCCTGACCCGGTGGTGGTCGGCGCGGGGCGAGGAGGCCGGTGCGGTGCGGGGCGGAACGGTCCTGCTCTGGCCGGACACCTTCACCACCCACCTCTCCCCGCAGGTCGGACGCGCCGCCGTCCGGGTGCTGGAGTCCGCCGGGCGGACCGTACGCCACCCGGGCCCGGGGCTGTGCTGCGGGCTGACCTACGTCTCCACCGGGCGCCTCGACCGCGCCCGTACCGTCATGCGGCGCACCCTGGACCGGCTCGGCACCTCACTCGGCGAGCCGCTCGGCAGCCCTCTCGTGGTCCTCGAACCGAGCTGCGCCGCCACGCTCCGCACCGACCTACCCGAACTCCTCCCGGACGACCCGCGGGCGGCGCAACTCGCCGCATCGGTAAGGACCTTGGCCGAGTATCTGGAGGAGTACGCCCCCGACTGGGCCCCGCCCCGCCTCGACGTCGAGGTGACCGGCCAGACCCACTGCCACCAACACGCCGTCCTCGGCGACGCCGCCGACCGGCGCCTGCGCGAACGGGCCGGAATGGAAGGCGATCTGGTCGGCGGGTGCTGCGGGCTCGCGGGCAACTTCGGATTCGAGAAGGGGCACTGGGACGTCTCGGTGGCCTGCGCGGAGGAGCAACTGCTCCCCGCCGTACGGTCGGCCGCCCCCGGGGCGGAGATCCTGGCCGACGGCTTCTCCTGCCGCACCCAGCTGGAGCAGCTCGCGGGCGTACGCGCCAGGCACCTGGCGGAGGTCCTCGCGGAGGGGCTGGAGGGGGAGGGGGCCAGAGGGCTGCATCGCGGATGATCACTCCGGGGGCAGGTGCGCCTGAGTACGTGTACCCAGGCCGCACGGGTCGGGCATCCCTGACGCGGCGAGCGCGGAGTGCGCACGATGCAATCTCCCGCCCCGAAAGAGGAATCGATGAGACCCGACCTGCAACTCCGCGCCGCCACCCCCGAGGACCTCGACTGGATCCACGAGCTGCGCCACCGGGTGTACGCGCAAGAGCTCGGTCAGCACGCGCCGAACGCCACCGGGCGGCTCCGGGACGGCCTCGACGGCCACAACGTCTACCTGGTCGCGGCGCGGGGAGAGGACCGTGCGGGGTTCGTCAGCCTGACCCCGCCCTGGTCGCAGCGGTACGGGCTGGACAAGTACCTGTCCCGCGAGGAACTGCCGCTGCTGGCCGAGGAGGACCTCTTCGAGGTGCGCATCCTGACCGTCGAGCCCCGCTGGCGGTCCTCCGCGGTGGCACCGCTCCTGATGTACGCGGCGCTGCGCTGGACCGCCTCCCGCGGCGGTCGCCGGATCGTGGCGATGGGGCGCACCGAACTGCTGCCCATGTACCGGGCCGCCGGTCTGCGGCCCACCGGGCACACCGTCCGCTGCGGGGCGGTGTCCTTCGAGGTGCTGACCGGCAGCGTGGCCGAGCTGACGACGGCCACGATGGACCGCCGCCGCGCGGCGGTGGAGCGGCTGCGGACCCAGGTGGACTGGCGGCTCGACGTTCCGTTCGCCCCGCGGCCGGACGGCTGCGAGCACGGCGGTGTCTCGTTCACCGCCATAGGCACGGACTTCGCCGCCCTGGGGCGCCGGCACCAGGTGGTCGCGGCGGACGTGCTGGATGCCTGGTTCGCGCCCGCTCCCGGCGTACGGGCCGCACTCGCGGACGATCCGGAGTGGGCCGCCCGTACCTCACCGCCGACCGGCGCGGAGGGAATGCTGGCCAAGATCGCCACGGCGCGCGCGCTGCCCGTGGAGACACTCGTACCCGGCGCCGGTTCGTCCGACCTGATCTTCAGGGCCTTCACCCACTGGCTGACCCCGCAGAGCAGGGTGCTTCTCCTGGACCCGGGCTACGGCGAATACGCCCACGTCACCGAGCGGGTGATCGGCTGCCGGGTGGACCGCTTCCGGCTGCGCCGCGAGGACGGCTGGCGGGTGGACACGGCCGAGCTGGCCGCTGTCGTCGAGCACGGGCGTTACGACCTCGTCGTGGTGGTGAACCCGAACAACCCGACCGGGCGCCACGCGCCCGCGGACGCGCTGCGCTCCCTGATCGCCGCCGCACCCGCCGCTACCCGCTGGTGGATCGACGAGGCGTACCTGGGCTACGTCGGCATGGGTGAATCGCTCGCCGGCCTCGCCGCGGCCGACCCGCGCGTGGTGGTCTGCAGCTCCCTCTCCAAGATGTACGCGCTGTCCGGCATGCGGGCCGCGTACCTGGTGGCCGAGGCGACCACCGCGTCGGAGCTGCGTCGCCGCACACCGCCGTGGTCGGTGAGCCTTCCCGCCCAGCTCGCCGCGGTGGCGGCGCTGGGAGACCCGGCGTACTACGCGTCCCGCTGGCTCCGCACCCACGAACTGCGGCAGCGACTGGCCGCCGACCTCGCCGCGCTCGACGAGGCCGTGGAAGTGGAGGAGTCCGTGGCCAACTGGCTCACCCTGACGCTGCCCTCCGAGGGGCCGAGCGCCGTGCTACTGGTGCGGGAATGCCGTCGGAGCGACGTCTACCTGCGCGATCTCTCACCCATGTCGCCCGAGTACCGGGGGCGCACGGTGCGCGTCGCGGTCAAGGACACGGCCGAGAACGCGCGCATCGTCGCGGCCGTCCGGGCCGCCCTGGACACGCTGCGGCCGGGCCCGGCCCCGTCTTCCCCGGTGGCCGAAAGCATCTCCGTTCCGGTGCCCGCCCGATGATCACGGTTGCTTCGCTGGCGCCCTGCCTCGGTGGGGCGCTCGTGGTCGGGGGTGTCGCGGCGGCCGTCTCCCGGCGGCGGGAACTGATGACCAAGTGGTGCGCCTGGGCGGTCGGAGTGCCCCTGGTCACCGGGGCGTTCTGGTGGGGCCGCCCGGGCATCGCGGCGCTGGCCGTCCTGGTCGGCGTGATCGCGGTGGTGGAGTACGGCGGGCTGACGCGGATGCCCCGGGTGGACCGGGCGGTCCTCGCGGCGTCGGTGACGGGCGTGGTGCTGACCGGTCTGCTGGCCCCGGGGCAGGAACCGCGCGCGTTGGCGGTCGGGGCGCTCGCGCTGGCGTCGGTGCCGCTCCTGGCGGGCGACGCGGACCACGGTCCGCGTCGGCTCGGAGCGGGCCTGCTCGGTCTGGCCTGGCTCGGTGTCCTGGCCGCGCTGGTACCGCTCGGCGCACGTGCGCTCGCGCTCTTCATGGCGGTGTCGATCGCCGACATCGTGGCGTACTTCGCGGGCCGGGCGCTGGGCGGGCCCAGGCTGTCACCGCTGTCACCGGCCAAGCGGTGGAGCGGCACCCTGGCGGGTGCGGCTGCCGGCCTTGCCGTACTCGCCGCGCTGTCCGCGCTGAGCGGGCCGATGGCGATCGCGGCGGCGGTCGGCGGCCCGGCGGGCGACCTGCTCGAATCGATGGTCAAGAGAGGGGCTCGGGTCAAGGACTCCGGGCGGTGGCTCGCCGGGTCCGGGGGGCTGCTGGACCGGATCGACTCGCTGCTCTTCGCGTTGGCCGTCCTGCTCGTCCTGAGCTGAGTCCGGAGGGCGATCGTGGTGCCCTCCCGGGGGTGCGCCCGGGCGCACCCCTCCCGGGGGCGCACCCGGGCCGGTCCTCTCCCGGGGGCGCCCCGCTCAGGCGCCCCGTACCGCCCTTGCCGCCCGCACCACCGCGTCCACCAGGGGTGCGTTCTCCGGCGCCTCGCCGCCCGGGTAGGCGTACCGGCGGCGGGTGTAGCCGTACGCGATGCCCTGCTCCGGGTCGGCGAACGCCTGCGAACCGGCCGCGCCGGAGTGGCCGAACGACCCCTCACCCACGATGGGGTACTGCCCCGACGACCGGCGGAAGCCCAGCCCGAAGGCGTCCTCCGCGCCGGTCACCAGGTCGGTGCCGGGCCAGGAGAGGCGCGCGAACCCGGTGGCGGTGGCCGGTGTCAGCAGCGGGGCCGCGCCGTCCACCTCGGAGACGGCCGCCGCGTACATCCCGGCGAGCCCGCGCGCGGACCCCACGCCCCCGGCCGACGCCGAGCCGAGGCGGCGCACCACCGGGATGTTGGCCCACACGGCCAGGTCCGTCGGCAGGTTGAACGCGGCGGCGAACACGCCCTCGGGGTCCGGCGGGAAGGCGGTCAGGGTCTTCGCCTGCTCCGGCGTCGGCGCCATCGGCCGTATCGGTACGAAACGGGGTTCGAGCGCCTCGGGCAGGCCGAGGTACAGCTCCAGTCCGTAGGGGGCCCGGACGCGCTCCTCGTACAGTTCCTGGATCGACCGGCCGGTGGCCCGCCGCACCACCTCGCCGGTCAACGCGCCGATCACCACGGCGTGGTAGCCGTACGCCGTGCCGGGCTCCCAGAACGGCTTCTGCCGCACGAGCCGTTCGGCGACCAGCCGGTCGTCGGCCAGCTCCTCGTCGGTGAACCGGGGGCTGGCGCCGACCAGCCCACTGCGGTGCGCGAGCAGTTCGCGGAGGGTCAGCGTGTCCGTGCCGGAGGCCGCGAACTCCGGCCAGTACGAGGCGACCGCGCGGTCCAGGTCGAGCGTGCCGTCCTGCACCAGCAGCGCCACGACCAGGTGCGCGGCCCCCTTGGTGGAGGAGAAGACGGGGAGCAGCGAGGTCGCCTCGATGCCCTCGCCCGCCCACAGGTCCACCACCGTCCGGCCGTGCAGGCGTACCGAGAGCTGGGAGCCTGGTTCGGTGGTGTCCTCGGCGAGGACCGTCGCGAAGGCGTCGCGCACACCCTCGAAGCCGGGTGCGACGGTGCCGTGCACGGTGATGTCGTACGTCATGCGGCGGTCCCCTGACGTCGGAACGGATACCGGCCCTTGCGGGGGCGGGGCGCTTTCAGAGCCTGCCAACCGCCCTGCTGGGCACGAGTATTCCCTCAGGGTTCGTGTTTGTCCGGTGCGGCTGCGGCGTCTCGTCCGATGATCTCTCTTGCGAGCGCGCCGAGTTGGGGCAGCGCGGGGTGTCCGGGGCCGTCGCGGCGGACGAGCAGGACGGGCAGTGGCGGGGCGTCCGTGAGTCGGACGAAGACGACTCCGGCGTGCGGATGCAGGTCGGCGGTGGACGCGGCCGAGACGCCCGAGCCGCGTCCTGCGGCGATGGCGGTGAGCCAGTCGTCGGTGTTGGCGACGGTGACCGTGGCGGTGGGGCGTGCGTCCGGGGGCCAGAGGGCCGGCGTGGTGGAGCCGGACACCGGGTTCAGGACCACCGGCCCGCTCGCCAGATCGGCGAGCGTCAGCGCGGTGCGACCGGCGTGGGGCCCGTCCGCCGTGACCGCCGCGACCCTGGGCTCGGTGAACAGCACCTCGGTGACCAGCCCCGGCACCTCCACCGGGCCGCGCAGCAGCGCCGCGTCCACCTCACCCCGGGCGAGTCCGGCCGTGCGGTCGTCGATGCGGAGCAGCTCCAGCGGGGTCTGCGGATACCGCGCCTGCCAGGTACGCAGCAGCGGAGTCGTGTAGGGGCCGAACGCCGACCAGGCGTGCCCGAGCCGCAGGGGGCGCCGCTGCGGGCGCCCGGGGTCCGTCGCGTCGTCGAAGGCGCTGACCGCGAGCGCCGCCCGGTCCCGGAAGGCGACGCCCTCCGGGGTGAGGGCCAGGTGGTGGGTGGAACGGTCCACGAGCCGGGTGCCGAGATGGGCCTCCAACGCGGCGAGGGTGCGGGAGACGGCGGGCTGGGTGAGGCCGAGGCGGGCGGCGGCCCGGGTGACGTTGCGTTCGTCGGCGATGGCGAGGAAGGCCCGCAGGTGCCGCAGCTCGATCGCGTGCCTGGTGGTGCCGCTGTCGGTACCGCCCGCGGGCCGCCGCGGTCCGTCCCCGTGTCCGCCTCCGTGCCCGTGTCCGTGCTCTCCGGTGCTCATGCGTGCGGAGCATAACCGGAGCACGAAAGGCATTTCACGCGCGGCGCGCGGCTGCCTACGGTGGCATGGTGGGCTTCCGCGTGAAGTCTGGTTTGATGTTCTATTCAGTTCAATATGTTGTACTTGAGTGGAGCGGGCGCCGACCGAGCCGGTCGAGCCGTCGGCCCGGCCGCCGTTCGGGTCCCTGATCCGGTCGCCGGTCGAGCCGTCGGCCCGGCCGCTGATCGGGCTGCCGATCGGGCCGCGCCCGCCCCACCCCCGTACTCGCCGATTCCGGAAGGCACCCAGTGAACGACCAGCGCAGCGCCGTAGAGCCGGCCGCAGCCGTCACCGTCCCCGAGGCGGTGACCGCCATCGACGGAGCCCCCGAGGCTCCCACCGGCGGTGCGCACGGTTTGGGCGCCGGGCTGCCGAAGGGCCGCGGTGCCGCGCTCGTACCGGTCGCCCTCGTGGTCGGCGGCGTGGTCTCGGTCCAGTTCGGTTCGGCCGTCGCCGCGCTGCTGATGCCGAGGGCCGGCGCGTTCGGCGTGGTGACGCTACGGCTGCTGGTCGCCGCCGCGGTGCTGCTCGTCGTCTGCCGCCCCAAGGTGCGCGGCTACACCCGCGCCGACTGGGGCACCGTGGTCGCGTTCGGCGTGGCGATGGGGGCGATGAACAACCTCTTCTACCAGGCGCTGGACCGCATCCCGCTCGGCATCGCGGTCACCCTGGAGGTGCTCGGCCCGCTCGCCCTCTCCGTCATCGCCTCCCGCCGCCTGGTCAACTTCCTGTGGGCGGGGCTCGCCCTCGTCGGAGTGGCGCTGCTCGGCGGCGCGGGCGGCTTCGGCCGGCTCGACCTGCTGGGCGCCGGACTCGCGGTCGCGGCCGGCGTGATGTGGGCGCTGTACATCGTGTTCAGCGCCCGCACCGGCCGCCGCTTCCCGAAGGCGGACGGCCTCGCCCTCGCCATGGCCGTAGCCGCCGTCCTCTCGCTCCCCCTCGGCATCGCGGAGTCCGGTACGAAGCTGGCCGTCCCGACCACCGTCCTGCTCGGCGCCGCGGTCGCCCTGCTCAGCTCCGTACTCCCGTACACCCTGGAACTGATGGCGCTCCGCCGCCTGCCCGCCTCCACCTTCGCCGTCATGATGAGCCTCGAACCGGCCATCGCCTCGCTGGCGGGCTTCCTCATCCTGGACCAGGCCCTCTCCACCACGGACGCCCTCGCCATCGCGCTGGTCATCGGAGCGAGCGTCGGAGCGGTACGGGGGCAGGCCGGCGGGGGGCGGAAGAAGAAGCGGCGGGAAGCGTAGGCCCTCGGCGAGGTGCGGAACGGGCCGGGCGTCCCGGGGTGCGGTCATCCCCCCGGGGCGCCCGGCCTCTGTCGGTGGGGCGTGTGAGGTGCACGCCGTCCAGGTGCATCCGGCCCTCGGCAACGTCGGCTTCCAGGAGTTCGCCGACATGGCTTCCGAGGACCCGGAAGGCGTTTTCCGGACGCCCTGACACTCTTCTCGCGGCTGCGCCCCCAAGAGGAGTGATCGGCTCTCGGCGCCGCCCTGAGATCCTTGTGCGCGCATGCGGCCGACGCGTCCTCCGGGACCCGCACCGACGGGTTCGCGCACCGACGGTTTCGCGCACCGACGGGTTCGTGCCCGTTCGACGAAGGAGCAGTGGGAACAGATGGAGGATCGGCCGGAGCCGTTTCTGATGTGGGTCGAGGACGTGTTCACTCACAGCCAGGGCCGCGCGCTCCTCGTCACCGGCCGGATCGAGCGGGGCCGGGTCCGCGTCGGCGACGACGTGGAGGTCGTCGGCGGCAGGGGCGGCGGTGTGCCTGTCCGTGTCACCGGGATCGAAGGGCCGGGCGGCGGGACGTCGCGGACCGCCCGCGCCGGACGGGCGGACGCGGGTACGAACGTCGGTCTTCTTCTGCCGGGTTCCGTGGAGGGCCTGGTCGAGAGGGGACAGGTCCTCGCGCGGCCGAGGTCGATCGGCGCGTACGGCACGTTCCATGCGGACATCGCCCTGTCCGTGGAGGCGGAAGCGGAGGAGCGTGGCGGCGCTCAGATCCGCACCGGCGACCAGTGCACCTTCTACTTCGGTTCCGACGGGGTGCGGGGCACCGTGACGCTGCCGCCCGGGACCGACGTGCTCCACCCGCTGCACACGGCTCGCGTGACGGTCACCCTGGGCGGGGCGGTGGCCCTGGAGAACGGGTGGCCGTTCGCCTTCCGCTTCCGGGGGCGCGCGGCCGGAGCGGGGACGGTGACCGCGCTGACCGAGGCGGCACCACGCGTTGCTCCGTGACGCACGGGGGCGACACCACGTCACCCGCGCAGGAGAACTCCTGCTGGGGCCCGCCTTCGGGGCGCAAGCGGTCGCCCCTCTCTCTGCCGCCTCGCCGGGCGACCCGCGCGGCATCCGTATGCTCCCGGTCATGAAATTCTTCCGGCCACGCGGTCGAAGCGACGCCCAGAAGATGACGGGAACACCCCTGGCCGAGGCCAAAGCGCTGTACGAGGCGGGGCGTTACGCCGAGGCGGAAGCCGAAGCACGTGCGGTGGCGCGATCGAAGACAGAAAACCAGGCATACGCGGCAGCGGCGTTGAACATCGCCGCCCTCGCGACGGGCGCTCAAGGTCGCAACGCCGAGGCGCTCGCCACCTACGACGAAGCGCTGGCCCGCTTCAGCAGGATATTCGGCGCCGATCACTACCTGACGTGGAAGCTGCGCTCGGACCGCGCCCAGCATCTGACCTCGCTCGGGGAGTACGCCGAGTGCGAGGCGGAGTGTGCGGCCGTCGCCGCATTCGCGGCCCGCGGAACCGGTCCGGAAATGACTCGCCTGGCGGCGGCTGCCCGCAACGGACTGGCCTTCGCCCTCAACGCGCAGGGGCGCCATCAGGAGGCCGAGGCGCTCGCACGCGAGGGCCTGGCCGCCTGCCCCGCACGTGAACCGATGTCACTCGTCCTGCGACTCGGTCTGGCCCGCAGTCTCAACGGCCAAGCCCGCTACGACGAAGCCCTCGCCGAGGCGCGGCGCGCAGACAGCCAGTACCGAGCTCTGCCCGAGCGCCAGCGGCTCCCGGAGCGGGGCGCAGTCGAACTCGTTCTCGCAAAAGCTCTGTCGGGCTTGGACCAGGTCCGCGAGGCCCGCGGCCTGGCTGTAGCCGCTCACGATGCCTGCCTGGCCTCCTTCGGCCCGGACCATCGCCGCACGGTCGAGGCCCGCACGATGCTCGATCGCATGGACGGTGCGCGGCCGTAGGCGCCTGCTCCCGCTCGCTGCCCACCCTCACTGATCCTGCGAGGGTGGGCGGGAGGTCGGGGAGAACCCGGACGCAGAAAATCATGCAAGCACGCTTGCTTGTTTCTCCCGCCGCTGGAATGCTCCGGGGCACCACGCCATGCCCCGAGGGGAGCGCACGTGTCCGATGCCATCGCCGTGATCGACGATCTGCGGGACGAGAGCGAAGAACTCGACGCTCTGGTAGCCGAGTTGAGCGCAGAGGAGTGGGTGCAGGCGACCCCCGCGCCCGGCTGGACGATCGCTCACCAGATCGCCCACCTGACCTGGACCGACGGGGTCGCGGTGACCGCCGCGACGGACCCCGACGCCTTCAAGGCGGAGGTGGAGGCCGCGCTCGCCGCTCCGGAGAGCTTCGTCGACGAGGCGGCCGGGGCGGCCGTCGCTGCCGCCTCGCCGGAAGAGCTGCTGCGGCGGTGGCGGGCCGGGCGGGAGCGGCTCCAGGAGGTGCTGCGGGAGGCCGTTCCGGGGACCCGCATCCCCTGGTACGGGCCGCCGATGAGCCTCGCCTCGATGGCGACCGCCCGGCTCATGGAGACCTGGGCCCACGGGCAGGACGTTGCCGACGCGCTCGGGGTCGTACGCGCGCCGACCGACCGGTTGCGGCATGTCGCCAGGATCGGCGTACGCGCCCGGGAGTACGCGTACTTCGTGCGGGGCCGCACACCTCCGGCGGAGGAGTTCCGGGTGGAACTCGTAGCGCCGGACGGCGGGTCGGTCGCGTTCGGACCCGAAGGCGCGGCCCAGCGGGTCACCGGGCCGCTGCTGGACTTCTGCCTGCTGGTGACCCAGCGGGCCCACCGCGACGACCTCGCGCTCCGGGCGGTCGGCGCCGAGGCGGACGGCTGGCTGGACATCGCGCAGGCCTTCGCGGGGCTGCCGGGTGCGGGGCGCGCCCCGCGCGGAGGCAAGGGCGCGGGCGGGGGCAGGAGAGAGGGCGGTAACGATCCTTCGAACGCCCCTGGGAGTGACGCCATATGACCACCCCGCCCGCGCAGCCCGCATCGGCGCAGCCCGCATCCGCGCAGCCCGCATCCGTGCAGACCCCCGCCGCGCCGCCCGGCCCTCTCGCGGCCCCGGCCCCGGCCGTCCCCGCCCCGCTCGTCGCCTCCCCGCCCGTGTCGATCCCCGTCTCCGTCACCGAGCCCGAGCCCACCCGCCCGCACCCGCTCGATCCGCCCGCGCCCACACCCCTGCGGATCGGCAACGCCTCCGGTTTCTACGGCGACCGGTTCGACGCGATGCGCGAGATGCTGACCGGCGGCCCGCTCGACGTCCTGACCGGCGACTACCTCGCCGAGCTCACCATGCTCATCCTCGGTCGCAGCCGGCTCAAAGACCCCTCGCGCGGTTACGCCTCCACCTTCCTGCGGCAGCTCGAAGAGAGCCTCGGGCTGGCCGTGGAGCGCGGGGTGAAGATCGTCGCCAACGCGGGCGGCCTCAACCCGGCCGGACTCGCTGACGCGGTGCGGGAGTTGGCCGAGAAGCTCGGGATTCCGGTGCGGGTCGCCCATGTGGAGGGCGACAGCCGGCCCGTCCCCGAGGGATTCCTCACCGCCAACGCGTACCTCGGCGGCGCCGGGATCGCCGCCTGCCTGCGGGCGGGCGCCGACATCGTGGTCACCGGCCGGGTCACCGATGCCGCCCTGGTCACCGGCCCCGCCGCCGCCCACTTCGGCTGGGGCCCCGACGACCTGGACGCCCTCGCCGGGGCCGTCGTCGCCGGACACGTCCTGGAGTGCGGTACGCAGGCCACCGGCGGCAACTACGCCTTCTTCGGCGGCCACGACGTGCGCCGCCCCGGCTTCCCGCTCGCCGAGATCCACGCCGACGGCTCGTCCGTCATCACCAAGCACCCCGGCACCGGCGGGGTGGTCGATCTCTCCACCGTCACCGCCCAGTTGCTCTACGAGACCGGGGGCGCCCGGTACGCCGGGCCCGACGTGACCGCCCGACTCGACACCGTACGGCTCGTCCAGGAGGGGCAGGACCGGGTCGGGATCAGCGGGGTACGGGGTGAGGCGCCGCCGCCCACGCTGAAGGTCGGGCTCAACCGGCTCGGCGGCTGGCGCAACGAGGTCGTCTTCGTCCTCACCGGACTCGACATCGACGCCAAGTCCCGTCTCGTGCAGGAGCAGTTCGCCGACGCGCTCGACCGGTCCGGGAAGGCGCCCGCCGACATCCGCTGGGAGCTGGCCCGCACCGACCACCCCGACGCGTCCACCGAGGAGACCGCGAGCGCACTGCTCCGGCTCGTGGTGCGCGACCAGGACCCGGAGGCGGTGGGCCGGGCGGTCTCCGGTGCCGCGGTCGAGCTCGCCCTCGGCAGCTACCCCGGTTTCCACGTCACCGCCCCGCCCGGGAAGGGGGCGCCGTACGGGGTCTTCGAAGCCGCCTACGTGCCGGCCTCGGAGGTCACGCACACCGCCGTACTGCCGGACGGGACACGGCAGGTGGTGCCCGCCCCGCCGGTGACCCGGGTGCTCGACCTCGTGCCGGTGGAGGTCCCGCTGCCGCCCGCGCCGGAGCCGGAGGTGACCCGGAGCGTGCCGCTCGGGCTGCTCGCCGGGGCGCGCAGCGGCGACAAGGGCGGTGACGCGAACGTCGGGTTGTGGGTGCGCGACGACCGCGCCTGGCGGTGGCTGGCACACGAGCTGACCGTCGAGCGGTTCCGCGAACTCCTGCCGGAGACAGCCGGATTGGAGGTCGAGCGGCAGATGCTCCCGCAGCTGCGGGCGGTGAACTTCGTCGTCCGGGGGCTGCTGGGCGAGGGGGTCGCCGCACAGGCCCGGTTCGACCCGCAGGCCAAGGCGCTGGGGGAGTGGCTCCGCTCGCGCCACCTGGCCGTACCCGTCTCCCTGCTCGATCCGGCCGCCATGGACGAGCCGGCCTGAGGCCCCGGCCCGAGACCCGGCCCCGGCCCGAGACCCGGCCCCGGCCCGAGACCCGGCCCCGGCCCGAGACCCGGCCCCGGCCCGAGACCCGGCCC
>NZ_JBHWZJ010000085.1:0-23390 GCF_042728415.1 Streptomyces sp. NPDC060198
CCACCGGTGAGTACCGGCGGGACGCCCCGTCCCGAGCTGCCCGCGTCTCCGACCGGAGACGACTCGTCAGCCCGCCCAGACCTCAGCCTCGTCGGCCGGGACGGCGGTGGAGAGTCCCAGCTCCTTGCGGGCGGCGACCGACTTGCTCGGGTCGATGCCCGTGAAAGCGGCGTCGTAGGCGATGTAGAAGGTGTCGACGTCTGCGGCGTTCGCGGCCTTCTTCCACGCCTCGTTCGCCTTGGTGAGCTGCGCGCGCAGCTTGACGGTCTCCGGCTGGTCGATGCCCTGGAGCGCGGCGACGTGGGTGTCGAGCGCCGCGTTCACGGCGGTGGCCTGAGCCTTGTAGCCGTCGAGGTCGTCCTCGACGGCCTCCGCCTCGGGCTGGTTCGCCCAGAGCGCCTCGTAGAGGGCGCTCGATCCCTTGAGGTAGGCGAGCTGGTCGGCGTTCATGGGCTTGCTCTTCAGCGAGCCGGTGATCTTGCCCGAGTCCTTGGTGTACGTGCAGGTGACGAGGCGGTCACCAGTCGACCAGGACTCCTTGGTCGGCTGGTAGTACGAGCCGGAGACGCCGGTCGGGACGGCCCAGGTGTCCGGGGCGAACTTCAGCTCCTCGGCCGGGCAGCGCGTGTCCGCGGCTTCGACGATCGCGTCGTCGCCGGGGTAGGTGCCGTCGCCCTCTTCGACCTTGAACTCCCCGTAGACCTGCCCGTCGTGCGCCTCGGTGCACGGCACGACCTCGATCGCGAACTCCTCGGCCATCTCGCCGTCGGGGACGGGCTTCGAGTTCGGGTTGTAGCAGTCGCCCTGCTTGAGGTCGAAAACCGACTTCTGACGAGCGGCCTTCTTTATGCCCTCCTTGGCGCTCTCGGCGACGGAGCAGCCGGACGCGCCGATGGCGAGAAGTGCGACAGCCGCGCATATACCGCGCATGGAACGGGACGTGACACCGAAAGACATAACGTGTGAATCCTCAAGCGGAAGTAAAGGGAGCGAACTGATGTGCGCATCGTAGGGCATGACTGTGACAACGCTGTGCATCCCAGGTTTACGCTCGTCGATCCCGGGTACGAGCTACCGCCCGTCAGGCGCCCGTACGCCGCCGCTTCGTGCGGATCACGACCCACACCGCGCCGATCACGATCAGCCCGCCGAGCAGTGACTTGCCCTTCCCGGTCGCGCTGCCGCCGCCCCCACTGCCCTCGTCGGCCCCGGACCCCTTTCCTCCGGCCTCCGGCGAGGCGGACCCGCCGCCCGACGCGCCCGGTTCGGGCGTGGGCTGGGCCGCGTTGGTGCCCTTCACCTCCAGCCTCCGGACCTGGCTCCCCGGGCCCTCGGCGCCGAGCATCAGCGCCGTGCCGTCCGCCGTGTACGTGACCGACTCGGCCTGCATCATGAACGGGGCACCCAGGCCGCGTTCGTCGCCGAGCTTCCCGTCGTCGAAGGTGTACGCGTCGGCGCCGAGGTAGCCGCGCAGCACCAGTCGCGTACCGTCCGGGGAGAACGCCCCGTCGGTCACCCACGGCACCTCGGCGACGCGCTTGAAGACGTTGTTCCCGCTGGTGGAGAGGTGTTCGGGGCCTTCGTAGAGACCCCCGCCGTCCTGGTTCTTGGAGGCGATCCAGACCCGCCCCGTCTTCGGGTGGACCATCAGTGCCTCCGCGTCCCGGGCCCCGTCCGCGTACGTCACGTCGAACTGGGTCGCGCGCACCGTGACGTCCTTCAGCACCTTCGGCTCGGGGAGCCGGTAGATCCAGACGTGGTCCCAGGTGCCGTTGAGGTTGTCGCCGATGTCGCCGACGTAGAGGTTGCCGTCCGGGCCGAGGGAGATCGCCTCGACATCGCGGGGCTCGCCGACGCCGGTCATGGTGACGGTGGCGACGGTCTCGCCGGTGCGGGAGTCGACGGCGTAGAGGTAGGGGCCGTCCTCGCTGTCGTTGTGGGTCCAGTAGACGCCGGGGTGTATGCGGCTCGCGGCGAGGCCGCTGGACTCGGTGATCCTCGGGTCCTTGATGGTGAAGGTCTGGTCGGCGCCTGTGTCCGCCAGCGCCGGGACGGTCCCCGCGAGCAGCAGCAGGGCGGCGGTACCGAGGGCGGTGAGAGAGGCACGCATGGCGCAAGTGTCCATCATCACGGTGCGGCCCGAAGGCGGGATCGGGGATGATGACGCCATGCGTTCCCTGTCTGCCGCCGCCGTCTCCACGCCCTGCGGTGGTGCGGCATGACCGTTCGCGCGGACGCCCCGCGCTTCCTGTTCGTCGGCGACTCGATGACCGTGGGCCGGGCGGGCGACTTCACCTGGCGCCACCGGATGTGGCAGCACCTCGAAGCGACCCTCGGTGAGGGCGGTTACGCCATCGTCGGCCCGCGCACCGGCCTGTACGACCCCGAGGCGGACGCCCCGGTCTCCACCGCGTACGCCGACCCCTCGTTCCCCGCACCGGCCCGGCGCCACCTGGCCGGCTGGGGCGAGGGCTGGCTTCACATGGCGCCGGTGATCGAGGAGGCGGTGACCAGGTCCGGTGCGGACGTGCTGCTCGTCTCGCTCGGCCTGATCGACCTCGGCTTCTACACCGACAGCGACCAGACGGCGGTGAACGCACGCGCCTTCATCTCCGCCGCCCGCGCCGCGAACCCGCGCGTCAGGCTCGTGCTCCTGCCGGTCATCCCGAACGTCCGGGCCGAGTCCGACGCGCCCTTCGCCGACTCCTGCGCGCGCTTCAACGCGCTGCTCGCCGAGGCCGTCGCGGACCTGGACACCCCGGCGTCCCCGCTCCTGCTGGCCGCGCACCCGTCCGGCTACGACATCCACACCGATACGTACGACGGCACGCACCCGGGCCCGAGCGGCGAGCACAAGCTGGCCGCCACCTTTGCGGAAACGATGCACCGGGCATGGTCGCTGGGCGGCCCGTACGCGCCCGAGCTGGTGCCGGAGCTCGCCCTCTGAAGCCGGGCACGCATATTTCCTTCACCCTGCCTGCGGAACATGGACATGCCACTGATAATCTGCGGCCTCCCGCCTGCCGGTGACACGTCCCGGCAGGCGGGACCTGTATTCCCGTACGTCCCGTACGTGACGAAGAGGTGTCCATTGAAGGCAATGCGCAAGTCCGGCACAGTCGTTGCGGTCGCGGGCACGCTCGCGCTCTCCGCACTCGCCGTCGCCCCGGCCGCCCAGGCGGCGTCCACCGGCATCACGGTGACCAACGTCGTGGTCAACGGTGGCAAGCCGATCGTGGTGGGCACCTCCGACACCAAGGAACCGGCCGTCAGCTTCCGCGTCACGGTGCCCGCCGGTTACTCGGTCGACGACTTCCAGTACACCGCAGAACCGATTCTCTACCACGGCTCCACCCCGGCCAAGGCCGTCGCGGCCGGTGACGTCCTCATCATGGGCGCCTACCAGTGCAACAAGGTGAGCCCCCGGATCGCCGACTGCAAGGGCAACTTCTGGATCAAGCCCAAGCAGCTCAACTCCAGTGCGGACGCGGGCACATGGAAGATCGGCACCTTCGCGCAGCTCTTCCGCACCAACGGAAGCCTCCTCGCGGAGGAGTACAAGACCGGGACGGGCACCGCCGCCGTACGCCGCTGGGCGAACCTCACCGCGAACGCGGGCCCGGAACCGGTCGTCAAGGGCAAGACGCTCACGGTCACCGGCACGCTCACCCGCGCCGACTGGGCGACGCACAAGTACGTCGGGTACGGCAGCCAGACCGCCTCGCTCCAGTTCCGCAAGGCGACCAGCTCGACGTACTCCACGGTGAAGACGGTCAAGGCGAGCTCGACCGGCGCCCTGAAGACGACCGTGACCGCCTCGGTGGACGGCTACTGGCGCTGGACCTTCGGTGGTACGCCCACCACGGGCACCGCCACGGCCACCGGTGACTACGTCGACGTGCGCTGAGCCGGACCCTGCCCGGACCGGGCGGATGGGCCCGAAACGACTTCGGCCGGGGCGTGGGGCGCCTCCCACGTCTCGGCCGACGCCATCAACAGGCGTGCCAGAATCGGCCGTTCAGCCCGAGCGCTGCGTCCCCAGCATCGACAGCGCCAGCTCCCACAGCTCACGGGAGACCTCTTCGGGCCGGGCCCGCCGGGACCGCCGGGTGTGGTGGGCCATCAGTTCGTGGACCGTACCGACCATGACGAGGACGTCCGCCTTGTGGTCGCCCTCTTCCGCTTCGCCCCGCATGACCGCGCGCTGGGTCTCGCCGGTCAGCCAGTGCGCCCACACGTCACGCCACCGCTTGCAGTGCGCGTCCACCGCGTGGCTCACGCCCAGCACTTCGACGAAGGTCACCCGGGCCTCACGGGGGTCCTCCGTCACCGCCTTCACGTAGGCATCGAAGAGGACCCTCGTGCGCTCGGCCATCGAGCACTCGTCCATGCCCTCGGCCATCATGGCGTTCTCGGCGGCGCGCAGGCCCTTGGTCGTCACCCAGTCGTGCAGGGCAATCAACAGGCCTTCCAGCGAGCCGTATTCCTCGTAAAGCATCGACACCGGCACGCCGGCTTTCTGGCAGACCTCTTCGTCGGTGGTCTGCTTGTAGCCGTACGTGCCGAACATCGCGCGTGCCGCGTCGAGTAGTTGGACGCGCTCCCGTGTGCGAATCCTGTCCACGGACTCGGTCCCCAGAGTCCCCCAGCTGTCCGTCACCGGTCCTCCTTAGGCAGAAACGCGGGAGAGGGTCAGGTCGCCTCTGCATCGAACCGCCCGAGTCATTCTGCTCGCACATCACTCTCGATGCGCGAAACGCCACACTCTGCCACCCATGCAGCTATCGAACGCGGAAGCGTTGACGTGCGAAATACCGTACGAAAGAGCACGCCCCACCCACCCTCGCCCGAGCGGTAATTCGAAGACCTGCACGGAAATTCCGCCCAACCCACTCGGACGAGTGACACCTTCCCACCGGCGCACACGGCGCGGTCGGGCGCGTCGCCCGGCGCCGCGCGCCCGCCACCGCTGCCTGTCGACTGCAACTCCCCGTGACGGGACCGGCAAACGGTCCCAGCCAGCACCAACGCCTCACACGCCGCGTACGACCCCGACCGGGCCAGTCGCCGAGCGATCCCGTCACAGCCCGAGCGCGGTGTAAGCGGCGGCCTCCTCGGCCGAGTCGGTGTCCGCGCCCGGCGCGACGGCCGCACCGACGTGGACATCGCGCCAACCGCCCTTGCCGTTCCCGGCCAGGCCCTCCTCCCCCCGGGCCCGGGCCGCCGCCTCCCGGCTGGCCGCCCATGCCGCCCAGGCTTCCGCCGACTGGCACGCACCGCACGTGGTCTGACCACCCACCGCCCGGAACACATGCTCGTCGCCCGGCCCTTGGCAGATCACCAGCGGCACCGGAGGCTCGTACGGTGCCGCGTCAGGGCGCTCGGCGTGAGGCTTCCCGTCCACACCCTGGGGACGCGACGCCGCCACGGACCCCGCACCCGACGAACCACCCGGTCGTGCCCCCGAGGCGGCAGCCGCCAACGCGTCGAAGTGGCCGCGTTCCGCCGGCATCTTGTGCTCCAGCCGGTACCGCAGGAAGCCCACCGGCGAGTACACCCCTTCCTCCGGGAGCCACGAGATCAGCGTCTGCCGCAGGTCCGCCGTCGACACACCCCGCCGCAACCACTCGGCGGCCAGGTCCACCAGCACCCGCGCCTCCCTCAGCCCGAGCGCGAGCTGCTTCGTCCCGCGCCGCAGCGACAACAGCACCCGCTCGGCCTCCACCGCCTCGAAACTCCGCTGTCCCACCGGCTCCTCCTCCGGCACGGCGACAGCCGCAGCAGCGGGCCGCCTCCGCGCCGACGCGGAAGCGGGCACCGGTACGGGGACGGGGTCCGGTACGGGCACCGGGACGGGCTCCGGTACGCGCATGGGAACGGCCGCCGGAAGAGTCACCGGAACGGGAACAGCCACGGGAACGCGTTCGGGTACGGCCGCCGGTACGGGTGCATACGCGGGCGCCTCCGCACCCGCCCCGACCGGGCCCCCAACCGACTCAGGCACGCACTCCGGAACCGTCTCCGGCGCCCACTCCGGCACCCGCCCGTCAGACTCCCGCGACTTCCGCGACTCCTCCGGCTCCCCTTCGTCCAGCCATTCAGGCGGCTCCGCCCAGAATCCCTCGCCGTCCTCAGCCGCGAATTGCGACACCTTCACGCACTCACGTGCGTGCCGCGCACGTTCATTTTTCGATTCGCGATTCGAGCGGGTAGGTAGGGAGGATGAGTGCGCCGACAGTTCTACGTGAGGTGGGTAATCGCCGACCGACGGGGGCCTTGGTTCACCGACCGCCCGACTGTGGTCACTCGGCGCGACCTGCACAAACGCATCCTCCGCACAGAGCCCGCGTTCCTCGGCCAACTCCTCTCCCCCGGGGCCCGGATACTCCCGGCAGCTCTCCCAGTACGCCTCCGCCTGCTGACGGGAACTCGGCGCGTTCGACAGGATCTGCGCCGTGGCCCACAGGCCGCCCGTACGCCGGTAGCGCCATTCGTGGAGATACCCCTCGCGCTTCAGGCACTTCTTGGCCTTCTTGTACGGCCCGTGCTCGATACCCGCGTCCTTGGCGAAATCCCAGAGCGGCCCGAGCATCCTCGGCCGTTGCACCGACGGAAGGCTCTCCATGTACAACACGATGATCTTCGCGTCACTGTTCATCCGCCGCGAGCCGACCAGCCCGCCCGAACGCCGTCCGGCGCCCGACACCGGAGAGATAGCATGCCAAAGCATCCCTGTGGACCTTTCTCGTCCATGAGTGGTGAAGGCCCTCGGGTCGGTGTGACTGCACCTCCGGGGGCCGCTCCACGCACGGGAGAGTGCACGGAACGTGATGACGCGATCACCGTACATCACGTCGTGGGCACCCTTGTCACGATTTCGGCGACAACAACCCCTGGGCGTGACGGCGGACTTCGCGCCACCCCGTACGCCACCTCACGCCACCCTCGTCACACCGGTTGTCGCGTCCCGCAGTTGCCTCAGGGGCAGCGGCTGGGCTGCCCACCGGCGCACTGTTCGTCGGCGGGCTGTTCATCGGCGCACTGTCCACCGGCGGGCTCACCGGCCGGGTACGGCACGAACCGGCTCACCTGATGCGTGGTCGGGTGCTTCAGGCGCCCGCACAGCATGGAGATCTGGAACATCGCCCCGTCGACCCCTGCCTCACGCAGGCCACGGAGGAAATCCCTCAACTCCGCCTGTTCGGTGGTCTGCAGCACGATCTCCCACCGCCCCAGCTCCGGTGCGGTGCGAGCGGCGGCCCGCCGCCCCTCGGCCTCACGCCGCCGCTTCCTCTTCGCTTGCCCTGGCATGGGTCCAGTATCACCGGCCCGTCACACACGAACGGTCGCTTTTCCGGTTCGCCGGACGCGCGCGGAGCGCGACCCGCCGGGGCGGGCGCTGAACGTACGGGTGGTGCACCGGGCGGCGGCCAGTCGTCGGGCCTCCTCCCACCCACCGGGGCCCCTGCGTCACTACCATCGGGCGCCATGAGCGAATCCGAGCACGTCTTCGACTGGCTTCAGGGCTGGTACTCCGCCCAGTGCGACGAGGACTGGGAGCACGAGTGGGGCGTGAAGATCGACTCGCTCGACAATCCCGGCTGGTCCGTTCGCATCGACCTGGAGGAGACCGACCTGGAAGGGGTCGACTTCCCTCGCCAGCACCTCAAGCGCAGCAAGCACGACTGGATCATGGCCCAGGTCTCTGACCTGGCCTTCGACATCTCGTGCGGACCTGGCAACCTCACCGAGGCACTCACCCTCTTCCGCAGGTGGGCGGTGGAGAACACTCCCGACGAGCCCGTATCCGCCTGATGCCTACGGCGACTTCAGCGCCGAGCACGTAGCCACCCATGCCCTCACTGGAGCCGTCCGTATGCCTGGTCTCTCTCACCTCTCCGCCGTCCGCGAGTCGTACGACACCGTCGCCGCCGCCTACGTCGAAAAGGTGCCCTGCCCATCGGAGTTGGACCCGCTGTCCCGAGGGATGCTGAATGTCTTCGCCGAGGTCGTACGCACGGCCGGCCTCGGCCCTGTCGCCGACCTGGGATGCGGTCCCGGCAAAGTCACGGCCTACCTCGCCGAGCACCACGTGCCGGTCTTCGGCCTGGACCTCTCACCCTCCATGGTTCGGCTGGCCCGTAGCGCCCACCCCGAGCTACGTTTCGGCGTCGGCTCGATGACCTCGCTCCCGGTCAGACGCGACGTGCTCGGCGGCATCCTCGCGTACTACTCCACCCACCACACCCCACCGGCACTGCTGCCGCTCGTCTTCGGCGAGTTCCGCCGAACCCTCGCGCCCGGCGGCTCGCTGATGCTGGCCGGCCACGTAGGGAACGGCCGGCACCTGCGTCCCAGCCACGCGTACGGCGGTCATCCGGTGTCCTACACGTCCTACCTCCTGCCGCCCGACCGGATCGCCGGACTCCTGAAACAGGCCGGGTTCGTCCTCACCGCACGTCTGGTGGAGGAACCCGGCGAAGGAGCCGAGAGGACCTTCGCCACCTTCCTCGCCCACAAGCCCGAACGGCCGGCATGAGCCGCAGCAACCGGATCTGCGAACGCCAGGGTGTTCCCGTCATGGCGCACGCACCGCGGACGTACAGAACACGGTGATGGATGGCGACCTCGCGGTGCCCTTACCGGGCGGAGGGGGTCGGCTTGCTCTGGGCCCTCCGCCGCAGCAGTGCCTTCGCCCCCACGGTCAGTCCCACGAGGGAGCAGATCACCGCCAGTCCGATGGCGATCACAACCACCGAGACCAAGGACAAGGGGACCAAGACGTCCACCAACGACGGTTCGTCACTCGTGCTGCCACTCTGAGCCATGCCCCATCGGACGTCGCGGGAGGCCGGTCCGGTTGCGGGGAGTGCCGTCCGGCGGCGGGTACGGCCGGACGGCAGCCACCGCACCGGCTCCTCCGGCACCGGGCTACTTCTTCTTCACGCCCTCGTTCCAGATGAGCTTCACGATGTTCGGCTTGACCGCCGTGGTGATGACGCCCATGGCCGTACGGACGTACCGTCGCTCCGCCACCTCCCGCAGCATGCTCGCCGCGAGGTCCGCGCGGGCGGTGAAGACACCGTCCGCGCTGGTCTCGGCGGTCCGGTACGCCGTGACGACGGGGTGGTCGAAGAGGCCCGAGGGGCGTACGAACGTCCAGTCCAGGTCCGTACCCCGGATCACCCCCTCCATCCGGCGCATGTCCTCGTGGAGCGTGCGGCCGAGCCGCCGGTTCACCAGCGGATCGAGCACATGGTTGAAGAAGTACGCGCCGCTGGGCCGCCATTGGGGATCGAGGATGTTGGAGCTGACGACGAGCAGCCGTGTGACGCCCTGGCGGGTCATGGCGTCGGTGAGGACGGTCGCGCTCGCCGAGTAGGTCGTGATGGGGTTCTTGCTGAAGCGGGTTCCGAGCACGGAGAGCACGGCGTCCGTCCCCTCGATCGCCGTCGCGACGGTTGCGGGGTCGGTGGCGTCCGCGACCGCCACGGTGAGGCCCGCCCGGGGAGCGAGGGTGCCGGGGCGGCGGGTCACGGCGACGACCTGGTGGCCGGCGGCGAGTGCCTGGTCGGTGAGGAGGCGGCCGGTCGGCCCGTTGGCGCCGAAGACGGTGATGCGCATGGTGTCGGTGGTCCTTTCGTGTGGCTGCCAGAACGCCCTTGACTCTGCCGACTGCCCACCACAGGCTCAACGTTGATGAATAACGCCTCTCTCGTCATCGCCCGCCCACCGGCTCGGCCCCGGGGCCGCCCCCGCGGCAATCCGCCCACCCGCGAGACGATCGTGACGGCGGCCCGCGCGCTCTTCCTCGAACTCGGCTACCGCCGCACCACCCTGCGCGCGGTGGCCGCCTCCGCGCACGTGGACATGGCCCTCATCGCGTACCACTTCGGTTCGAAGCGGGGCCTGTTCGCCGAGGTGATGCGGTGCCAGTGCGTGACCGGGCTCACCGTGGACGAGGTCCTCGGCGGCGACCCGGTCGCCCTCCCCGACCGGCTGATCGACGCGGTGACGGGCCTGTGGGAGGACGCCGACTTCCGTACGCTCTCCGCCCAGGGCAGCCTGGCCGCCGCCGCGATCGGCGAGTACCTGGAAATCGAGCTGCTGGCCCGGCTCGCTGAATTTCTCGGCGGCCGTGACGCCACCGCCCGTGCCACGGCCGCGGTGACGGTCCTCGGCGGCCTCATCTACACCCGTTACCTCAACCCCCTCCCCACCCCGGCCGCCCTCACCCCGGCCGAGGCCCGCGCTGTCCTCGTCCCCGCGCTGCGGGCGGCGCTGGCACCCGGGAGACGGGGACCGGTGCCCCGGTCACGGCCGTGACGTCCCGGAGCGGCACGGCCCTCAGTCGTTCCGGATGCGACGGGCCGCCGCCACGAGCTCGGCCGGCAGCCCGGGGCCGGCGCAGGCGTGATCGATCAGCAGGTCCCGGTACGACCTGTTCGCCAGGTCCGGCGCCAGCTCGATGAGCCTGCTCAGCTCGGTGTGCGCCCCGGTCAGGCGCGCCCGGTAGGCAGCCCCGGCGGCACCGAGTGTGGGTTCGGACGGCTCGTACTCCAGGCCCTGATCGATCAGCCGGACGGCGGTTTCGAAGTCACCCTGCTCGACGCGCAGATCGGCCAGGTCGAGATGGAGCGACCAGTTGGCGGGGTCCAGGGCCAGGGCGCGCTCCAGCGCCGCCTCGTTCTGGACCGGATTTCCCAACTTCCGCCACGTGCCCGCCCGTACCACCTCCGTCAGCATGACCCGTTCCACGGAGTCCGCCCGGTCGCAGAGCGCGAAGGACGCTTCGGTGAGACCGCACGCCCGCAGCAGGATCGCCATCTTGGCCAACGCGTCCGGCGAAGGACACCGGGCGGCGACCGCGACCGCGTCGATGGCCCGGAACCAGGGGCCGAACCGCTCCCGCGTGCTCTCGGTATCCAGGTCGTGGCCGTAGTCCATCGTCCGCATCGCGGCCTCGGCCAGCGCGTCGGGACTCACCGCGTCGAGGAACCGCGCATCGCCGAACCAGGGGGCTTCGCCCCATGCGATGTCGGGCTGCACCCCCGTGACCGAACCGAGCGCCTGCGCCGCGCCGTCCGCGTCGCCTTCGAGGAAGCGGACGTACGACTGCGCCAGTACCCGCCGCACGGTGTTGGCACCCTGGACGACCTCGGCCAGCTCCGCGGGCCTGTCCGTCCACAACTCCTCAAGGGTCGCGTAGGGTTCGGGCGCCCCGGGAGCGGAGGCGATGGCACCCGCCAGGTAGTGCACGGCTCCGTCCGTACTGCCCCCGCAGTGCGCCAACACCTGCGCGAGGCCAACTCCGGTTGTCACCGCTCGACTCGACATCACACGAGGGTAAGGGCTGTCCGCCGGGCCGCCCTCATGGGCCCGCTGGGCGCGAGGACGGCGGTGACGCCTCCCCTCACCGCCGGCCCACGCGGGCGACCCGTCGAGCGGTGCGTACGCCTCACTCCCCCGGCAGCGGTTCCGAGCGCGCCGCGTCCATCAACGCCCGCTGCTCAAAGTTGAGTTCCACGTCGACCGCGTCCAGGGCCTCGTCCAGCTGCGCAAGGGTGGAGACGCCGATCACCGGCAGCACGGCCGGGTCCCCGCCCAGCAGCCAGGCGTACACCACCTGGTTGGGGGTGGCTCCGGTCTCTGCCGCCACCTCGCGCAGAGCCGCCAACTGCCGGTGCGAGACGGGGTGGTCGTACGGGGCGGGCAGCGGCTTGGCCGGGTTGGAGTAGGCGCCGTCGAGCAGTGCCGTGTAGGCGAGCAGGGTCAGCTCGGGCCTGCGGCGCGCCTCGGCGAGGACCGCGTCGTCGGCGTACCGCTGGACCCCGAAGTCCGTACCGGGCAGCGGGCGGAGGTAGGTGTGGCGCTGCTGGAGCGCGAGGGCGTCGGCCAGTCCGAGTGCGGCTGCGGCCTCCTCGGTGGAGCGCAGCCGTTCGGCGGTCAGGTTGCTCACACCCGCCATGCCGACCGTCCCGCCGGCGATCAGCTCCCCGAAGGCGCGCACGGTCTCCTCCAGCGGGGTGTCCGGATCGTCCACGTGCCGGTAGAGCAGGTCCACGCGGTCGGTGCCGAGACGTTCGAGGCTGCCCTTGAGGGCGTCCCGAACGGCGGGGGCGGAGAGCCCCTCCAGGATGTCGTCCGCACGGTCCGCGCCGACCGGGCCCACCGGCCGGCCGCCGAGTTTGGTCGCGAGGACCACCTCGTCCCGGTTGCCGCGCTGGGCGAACCAGCGGCCGAGCAGGGTTTCGCTCTCGTCGCCCGTGCAGCCGTCGATCCAGAAGCAGTAATTGTCCGCCGTGTCGATGAAGTTGCCGCCGCGCTCGACGAACCGGTCGAGCAGCGCGAAGGACGTCCCTTCGTCGATCCGCGCGCCGAAGGGCATCGCCCCCAGGCAGAGCACGCTGACGTTCCGGTCGCCGATGCGGTGATGGCGCATGTGTCTCCTCGGTCGAATGCGTCGAATACGTCGAATGCTTTACGGGGAGCGCCGAAAGCGCGTGAGCGACGGTCCGCGCCCCGGTCCGTGAAGGCTCACATCCGGAGCGCGCTCCGGGTCAAGTCACGACTACCGGCATCCGTCCGCGGCGGCGGCAGAATGGCCGCCATGGAAGCAGAACAGCTGACCGCAGCCGCGTTACTCACGCCCGCCGAGACGGCCACGGAGTCGGGGTTCAGCCTGGACACCCTGCGCTATTACGACCGCATCGGCCTGCTGGGCCCGGTGGCCCGCTCGGCGAGCGGTCACCGGCGTTACTCACCCGGCGACCTGGAGTGGCTCGCGGTGCTGCGATGCCTGCGGGAGACGGGAATGACCATCGCGGGCATGCGGAGCTACACCGAACTGGCCAAGACGGGAGACGGAACCGTGCCCCAGCGGCTGGCCGCCCTGGAGGCGCACGACACGCAGGTCGAGAAACGACTGGCCGACCTCCTCCGTCAGCGTGCACACCTGAAGGAGAAGATCGCGTACTACCGGTCGGTGGTCGACACGGAGGGCACGGAGGGCACGTAAGGCCCTCCCCCGAGGAACCGGAGCTAGTGAGTCACGTAGTAGACCGCGAGCCCGCCGAACATCAGGAGAGAGACACAGGCCTGCAGCGTCCAGGGGCCCTCCGCGTCGCCATAGGCGACAGCAGGGTCGGACAGCTTCTCGCGCAGCGCATTCCTGTGCCCGAGAAACCCCGTCGGAACAGCGATCACCACGGCGCAGTACACGGGAAGTGCCGTGGCGAAACTGTCCCCGTATCGGAGGCAGTAGCCCACCACGCAGACGAAGAGCGCTACCGGCCCGGTGGCGACAAACGCCTTCAAACCCCGGGTCGGCATGGCTCGCACCATGATGACCAGCCAGAACGCCGCACTCATGATGGCGAAGAGCCACCACAGCGGTGAATCCTGCAACGGCACGTCTGCCCCCCTTTTTCAGGCCGGCCCGCGCGGCGACACCTCGCCCTTCCGACGTCGCGTTCGGACCAGCCGCACCGAGTTCATCACACCGCCACCCCCGGGGCCCTTGCCCCCCCCACCGGCTCGTTCGTCACGCACCACCGGTCGTGGGGTTCAGGGCGCGGTGGGCTCGGCTGCGGATGCCGGGGGTGGCCAGGGGGCACCGATCGCCAGGAACTGCTTCGCCGCCTCGACCGCCTCCCCCTGGAGCTCCTCGAAAGGGACACCCCAACTATCGGTCCAGTCCTCCAGGTTGGATGCGCAGGCGACGATGTCTCCCAACTCTTCGGGGTAGCCGAGGTCGTAGGCGACGTCCGCCCAGATGAGGAAGGTGCCGGCGGCGGGGTCCAGGGACCCGTCCGCGATCCGGCCGGCGATCCAACGGGCCTTCGTCCACAGTGCCGCCCGAGGGTCGGCGGGCGGACGGAAGAGCAGCCCCAGCTCCTCCAGGACCTGATCGAAGAGTGCGGGGGCTTCGGGCTCCTCGCTCCTCAGGAGGCCCGCCAGCAGGGCGAGGGAGGGGCTCTCCACCTCGGCGAGGAGTGCGTCCAGCCCTGCCTGGATGAGCCGGTCGGACCCGACGTGCCGCTCGAAAGCCCGCTCGTTCGCGATGTCGCCGAGCTGCTTGAGGGCGTCTTCGTAGGTCATCGGAGTCTTCTCTGCCGCCGTAGGGAGCCAGAAGATTCGCACATCCCGGACGTCAACGCCTCGCCTTCTCTTCGGCCGGACCGTGTCGACGGACGAACTTTCCTCCCCCGGGGCGCACACGGGAGCGGAGAATCGAGCTCCACTGGATGGCGTGAAATGCACATAAGATCACCTATGACCTGTATGACCGATCCGGGAACTCTGCGGGCTTCTCGTCCGACCCGGTGGACGCGATACGTCAAGTGGCCGTTACGCCCCGTGTGTTGTGAGTAAAGAAACCTCGCGCGCATCACGATTCGCCCGGCGGAGATTGCTCTGATCACAGGGTGGTCACTAAAGTCAGGGCTCGAACCTTCGCACGACCGACCACCCATCCGGGTGAAAGCGAAGCGCCGTCGTGACCGTGACGTGCCGGGAGCCAGGGATTCAGCTCCCCAGCGGCCCGGTGGGCGGCTCGAAGAGAAGGAGCTCGCCTCCGTGGCGTCCCACCGTCGTCCCAAATCTCCGAGCCGCGCCCGCGTGACCGTGCTCACCGCCACTGCTGCCGCCGCGGTCGCCCTGACCTCCCAGGCGGCCCACGCCGACCCCAAGCCGACCAAGAGCGAGGTCAAGGCGAAGGTCGACAAGCTCTACGACGAGGCCGAGAAGGCCAGCGAGAAGTACAACGGGGCCAAGGAGCAACAGGACAAGCTCAAGAAGGAAGTCGACGCGATCCAGGACAAGGTCGCGCGCGAGCAGGCCGAACTGAACACCCTGCGGAACGAACTCGGTTCCATCGCCACCGCGCAGTACCGCAGCGGCGGCATCGACCCCTCCGTGCAGCTCTTCTTCTCCTCGGACCCGGACGACTTCCTCGACCAGGCATCGGCACTGGACAGCCTGACGGCCAAGCAGGCCGAATCGCTGGACAAGATCCAGTCCAAGCAGCGCACTCTCGCCCAGGAGCGCAAGGAAGCGCAGGGCAAGCTCGCGGAACTCTCCGAGGTGCGCGAGGCACTGGGCAAGAGCAAGAAGGCTTCGCAGACCAAGCTCGCCGCCGCCCAGCACCTGCTGAACACCCTGACCGCGGCCGAACGCGCCTCACTCGCCGCGGACGACCTGCGCGCCAGCCGCGGCTCCGGTGCGCGGGTCGAGCTGGGCAACGAGCTTCCCGCGTCCGCCCTCGGAGGCGCCGCGCTCCAGGCCGCCAGCACGCGGATCGGGATGCCGTACTCGCATTCCGTGACCACGGGACCCAACTCGTTCGACTGCTCGGGTCTGACCCAGTGGGCGTACCACCAGGCCGGTGCCGAGATCACCCGCACCACGTACACCCAGATCAACCAGGGCACCCGCATCTCGCAGAGCGCGCTGAAGCCCGGCGACCTGGTCTTCTTCAACGGCAACTCGCACGTCGGCCTGTACGCCGGCGGCGGCAACGTGCTGCACGCCCCCTACCCGGGTGCCTACGTCCGTGTCGAGTCGATGAGCACCATCGGCAGTTTCTACGGCGCGGTGCGCATCTGATCACGCCGTAGCCCGCCCGCCCCACGCGCGCGGATTCTTCGCACACGCCCGGCACGGCCCGGGTACTCGCCGGGGGGCATCACATGCGGGGCAGAGGGTGGGGCGTCGGTGCAGTGTCCGGCTTGCTCGCGGCGGCGACGTCCAGCATCCTGATCGACCGGGCCTGGGCCACGTGCGACGTCGGCAGCTCCTCCGGGAACCCGTTCACGCTGGTCCTTCTCTTCGTCCCGCTCTGGATCGTCGGCGCCCTGTGCTGGGTCCTGCCGTACGGGCTGCTGGGGCGGCGGTTCCACGCGGCGTGGCCGATCGCGGTGGGCGTGGCCGCCACCCTCCTCCTCGTCTGGTTCGCGGCCACCTGGCTGGGGATGCCGGACGACTACCCGGCGCCGTTCTGCGTGGACAACGTGCCGGGGTGGTGGCCGGAGTGGATTCCCGCGTGAGCGCGGCTCATGCCGGTGAGAGGCCCGTGCGCGGGCACGCCTGAGCGGCGGCCGTGCGCCGAAGCACCGGCCACCGCCGAGCGGGTGGGCCGGCCCGGGAGAGGACCGGCCCGGGAGGGACGGGTCAGCGGGTGACCTCGAAGGTGGCCGCGCGGGCCACGAACTCCGTGTCGCCGTCCTTCGCCGTCGCGAGCACCGACACGTACCAGGTGCCGTCCGCCGACTCGTCGGCGTCCCTCTTCGACACGGTCGGCGCGTAGGTGCAGTGCACGGTCTCGTCGGAGGTGCTCCGGCAGGTGGCGCCGTCCACGTGCCGCAACTCCGCCGCGGTGGGATCGAGCTTCGAACTCTTCGGCCAGGCGACGTCCTTGAGCGAGCGGACACCCGAGTCGTCGCTCACGTCGGCGGAGTAGCTGAGCTTCCCCGCGCTCCGCGAGGTCGGGGCGGTGTAGAGCACCGAACTGTTCTCCACCGTCAGTTCGGTGGTGGTCGAGGCCATGGCGTAACCGCCGGCGGCGATCGCGCCGAGAGCGACGACGCCGACGGCGGACGAGACGAGAACGCGCTTGGACTTGGACATGGTGATCCCCCGGAGTCGGAGTGGAAGGTGGCCGAAGCGGTGTCCGGGAAAGCAGCGAAGACCCGTTGGCCTGCCGCTTTCTCGATGGGATCGAGCCTAGGACCGGACCGTTGCGGAGTCCTCACGCTGCGGAACGATCGCCGCGTCGGCCCACGGGCGAGGCCCCTCCACCCCTGGTAAGAGACCGGGGTCGTCCTCCAGCCCGAGGAAACCGCCCAACCGCCCTCCTAGTTTTGAGTTGTCATGAAACGAACCGACGAGCGGCTGCTCCCGCTCCTGTTGATCTGCGTCCAGGCCGCCGTGTGGCCGGGGGTGGAGCTGGTCCGCGGGAACGTCCCGCCCGGGCCCGTCCTCCTGCTCGCAGCCCTGGTCGCCGGGCTGGTGACGGCCGCTCTCTGCCTCCGCCGTGCGCGGCCGGAGGGTGCCCTCGCCCTCGTCGCCGCCACCTGCGCGCTGGGTGCCGAGCCGCTGCCGGCGGGTGCGGTGGCGGTCCTCGGGACGGCAGGGGTCGCACTGGCCCTTTACGCGGTGGCCCGCGAACGCGACACGTTCACCTGCCTGTTGGGCGTGGGGGCACTCGTCGTCTGGCAGCTCCTCTGGGACATCACGCTCAACGGGCTCAGCGACCGGACCGGGCTGGACCGCGCCCTGACCACCTCGCTGTATGCCGCCGCCTGCGCGGCGGGCCTGCTGGCGCGCCGGGCCCACCGGGCACGGCGGGCGGCCGAAGAGCGGCTGAAAGTCGCGGAGATCGAGCGCCACCGCCTACCGGCGGCCGAACGGCGCCGCATGGAAAGGGAGTTGCACGACGTCAGCGCGCATCACCTGACGGCGGTCGTCGTCACGGCGGGTGCGGCCCTCGGCCTGCGGGAGCGCCGCCCCGAAATGGTGGGCGAGGCACTGGCGTTCGCCGCCGAGACCGGCCGCGAGGTCACCCGGGCCCTGAGCGCGGTACGGGCCCCGACGCCCTCACGGGACCAACTCCCCTCCCCGCAGGAACGGCTGCGGGAGCTGGTCGCCGGGTTCTCCCGGCTGGGGCAGCGGGTGGAGTCCGAGATCGGCCCGCTGCCGGACGGGGCAGTCGCGGACGCGGTGTTCGGCATCCTCAGGGAGGCCCTGACCAACGTGACGCGGCACGCCCCCGGGGCCCCCACGACCGTACGGTGCGTCTACGGCGACACCCGCACGGAGCTGCTGGTCAGGAGCGGGCCGTCGCCCGCCGGATCGACGGCGCACGGCGCGGGTCTCGGCTCGGGACGCGGCCAGGGCTTCCTGCGGTCCCGGGCCCGCGAGGCGGGCGGTACCCTGACCAGCGGCCCGACCGACGAGGGGGGCTGGGAGGTACGCGCGACCCTGCCCGGTCGGCACGCCGCCACATCGGTGGAGCAGTCGGTCCCACGGACCTACCGCCTCGCTCAGACGGCCGCCGCCATCGGCCTCGTCGTGGAACCGCTTCTGCCGCTGCTGGTCATCCACACGGACCGGACCGCGACGGACGTCCAGCGCGTACCGGCGGGTGTGCTCTTCGCACTGCTGGCCTCGGCGCAGGCCCTCGCGCTGCTGTGGCGACACCACGCGCCCGTCGTGACCCGGGCCGTCGTCCTCGGGCTGGGCCTGCTGTGGCCGGTGGCGATGACCGCAGGCGCGCACAGCGGCCCCGTTCTCCTGCCGCCGCTGCTGAGCACGGCCGCCCTCTGCGCGGTGATCATCTCCACCACGGCGGGTGCCACCGCCGCCCGCCCCCACGAAGGCCCGCCGGACACCTCCCGGGAAGCCTCACCCGACGCCCCGCCGGACCGCTGCGGCCGGCGCACCTCCCGTCGAGCCGCCCTGCGCCTGTGGTCCGGGCCGGTCCTGGCCGTGGTGGTGCACGCCTCGGCCACCACGGCCGCCGTCCTGCACCGGGGCACCGGCATCCTGGTCTGGGCGCTCGTCGCGGGGGCGACGGCCCAGTCGGGCCTGGCTGTCGGAGCCGCGTGGTGGATCGGCGTCCTGCGCGGGCGGCGCCGCCGGGCCGCCCGCACCGACCAGGCCACCCACCTGGCGTCCTGGACCGAGGAGGCGGTACGGGACGCGTGGGCCGAACGCCGGCGGATCGCCGCCGGTCTGGAGACCACGGTGCTGGCGCGTACGGTCGACCTGGTCGCACAGGCGGAGGCCGGCGAACTCGACGCCGTCGCCGAACGCGCCCGCGAAGCCCTCACCGCGATGCGCGCCCTGCTCGACACCGCGCGTGACGGCCGGTCAGTACCCGAACTCCGTCCGCAGCCGACCCTCCAGGCCCTCGACCTCCTCGCCCACCAGCTCCGGGCCACCGGAAGGGACGTCGAGATACGCCTGACCGACCGCATGCCGGGATGGCTGCCCACCAGTGTGGACCTGGCTGCCTACCATGCGTGCGAGACAGTACTCGCGGCCGGTGGCGACGAAGCCATGGTCCTCGCTCTCGATGCGGACGAAGAGACGTTGACGCTCTCGGTGACCGGAGTTCCGGACTCCGCCCGCGCCGCCCTCGGCCGCCGGCTGACGGCCCGTACGGCGACGATCGGCGGCACCTGCACCACCGACCCGTCCGGCCCGGTGCTCGTCCGACTACCCCTGCCGCCCGCCGCACCCGCGGCCCAGACGGAGAACGCGGCACAGACGGAGAACGCGGCACGGCGGGAGAGCGCGGCACAGCGGGACGACACCGTGCGGCGGGCCGACAAGGAGGGACAACGATGAGCCTGAACGTACTGGTCGTCGACGACCAGGGCATCGTACGAGCGGGGTTCGCCGCGGTCATCGACGCCGAGGAGGACATGACGGTCGTCGGCGAGGCCGCCGACGGCATCGAAGCGGTACGCCTGGCCGCCGAACTCGCCCCCGACGTGATCCTCATGGACGTCCGCATGCCCGAACTCGACGGTATCGCGGCTACCCGGATCATCAGCGGCAGCCCGGACGCGCCGCGCATCCTCGTCCTGACCACCTTCGACCTCGACTCCTACGTCTTCGACGCGCTGCGAGCCGGAGCCTCCGGCTTCCTGCTCAAGGACGTACACCCGGACGAACTCCTCCAGGGAATCCGGGTGGTGGCCGCAAGGGAAAGCGTCCTCGCCCCCTCCGCCACCCGAAGACTCATCAACCACTACGCGTCCGTGCCGGGCTCCGGGCTCCCCGGCGGCAGCACCCCCCGCGAGCTGAGCCACCTGACCGCCCGCGAAATCGACGTCTTCACCCTGATCGCGGCCGGGCTCACCAACACGGAGATCGGCGAGCAACTCGGCATCACCGTGGGCACCGTGAAATCCCATGTCAACGCGCTGCTCCGCAAGCTCGAACTCCGAGACCGGGTCCAGGCGACGATCCTCGCCTACGACCTCGGACTCGCCCACCCGAACCCGCCCCACACCTCCGCCTGAACCTGGCCACCCCCTTCTTCGGCCGTCGCCCGTATCCGCTTCCCGTACCTCCGCCGATCAGCCGCACCGCGGCCGTCACCACCCAGGAGTCCACCCCCATGGCCGGTCCAGGCCGATCCATCCTCCGCTTCGTGCGCCGGACCCTCGGCACCCTCGCCGCCCGCGCCTACCTGGTGGGCTTCGTCCTTCTGCTCGGGTGGGCGGTCGTCATGTCCGGCGACGGGTCCATGGCGGGGGTCATCCCGCTGGTCGCCACCATCCCCGGCAGCCTCGTCCTGCTGCTCACGCTGCCCGACAACGACGCGGCCTTCCTCCTCTCCATGGTCTTCGGAGCGCTGCTCAACGCCCTGCTCATCGGCTGGATCGCCGCCGCGCTGCGCCGGAACCGCCCGGACCCCGCGGCCTGATCCCGGGCCTCCTCTCCACCACCCCCCAGGGGCCGCTGCGCGGTGCCGCCGTCCGACGTGCCCCACGTCCAGCCGTTCCGACCCGTTCATCCCCTCTTGTGCAAGGACATCGCCGATGCACTCCCGCCAACTCACCAGAATCCGCCGAGGCGCCGCGGCCACCGCCGCTCTCGCCGCCGCCGCGGCCTCGCTGCTGTTCACCGGCAGCGCTCCGGCCGGAGCCGCGAGCCCCTCCGCCCGGAGTTCCGTCAGTCGCTACGTCGCCCTCGGCGACTCGTACGCCGCCGGTGAGGGCCTGAGCCCGGTGGTGGACACCGCGTGCGGACGCACCTCGGGCAGCTACCCGACCTGGACGGCCCAGACGGTCAAGCCGGCCGTGTTCAAGGACGCCACCTGCTCCGGCGCCACCACACGCTCGCTGTGGAACTGGGAGGGCACGGCCGCTCCCCAGGTCAACGCCCTCAGCAAGGACACCGATCTGGTGACCGTCACACTCGGCGGCAACGACCTCGGCTTCACCGATGTGCTCACCGCCTGCGTCCTCGCCGGGCTCACCACCAAGGAAGGCTCTCCCTGCCGCGACACGGAGGCCGCCGCCGTGGACGCGGCCTTCGCCAAGCTCAGCCCGCGGCTGAGCAGCATGCTCACCGACATCAGGAAGCGCAGCCCCCAAGCCCGCGTCATCGTGGTCGGTTACCCGAATCTCTTCCCCGCCGACGGATCGGTCTGCGGCACCTCCGCATCCCTGGCCAAAGGCGACGTCACCTGGCTCAACCAGACCACGTACCGGCTGAACTTCATGCTGGAACTCTCGGCCCGGCTCCAGCAGGCCGAGTTCGTCAGCACGACCGACCTCTTCCAAGGCCACGACATGTGCGAGCCTGCTGCCGAGCGCTGGATCAACCCACTGCTGCCGGTGAACTCCGGTTCCGCCCACCCCAACACCTTCGGGCAACGGGTCATGGCCCGGGAGGTTCTCATCCGGATCAGCAACTGACCCTGCTGGTAGACGAATTCACTCTGCAATGATCCGCCCTGAGCTCCATCTCCTGACGTAAGGGGAATGACATGTCCATCGATGACTACACCGGCGGCCCGGCAAAGGGCTCGGACGTCCTGGTCGTGACCACCAACGACGTACCGGGCCACGAGGTGACACAGGTGATCGGCGAGGTGTTCGGTCTGACCGTGCGCTCCCGCAACATCGGCTCCCAGTTGGGCGCCGGCCTGAAGTCCGTGATCGGCGGCGAGCTGAAGGGTCTGACCAAGACCCTGGTGCAGACCCGGAACGAGGCCATGGCGCGCCTCGTCGAGGCGGCCCGCGCCGCCGGCGCGAACGCCGTGCTCGCGATGCGCTTCGACGTCACGACGGCCGCGGACATCGGCACCGAGGTCTGCGCCTACGGAACGGCCGTGGTCATAGCACCGAAGGCCTGACGACTGCCGACAGCCTCTGGCGGGGCACGGTGACCGCGTATCTCGGCGACGCGGTCACCGTGCCCCGTCGTCCGTCGCGGGCGGCCCGCGGGCCAACGACGGCACCCGCCCTCAGCCCGAACTCGACTGATCCAAAAGGCGAGTTCAAGCGAAGCGCTTCACCTCCCACCCGCGAAACAAACCCTGTCCTCCGTCTTGTCACCCTCTCCCGGCCACCCCTACAGTCCCCAACTGATGGGAGCGCTCCCACGGCTGCCCCACCACCTTCCCCCACTGCCCGAAGGGACATGATGCGACACCGTGCACGCACCCTCCTGACAGCTCTGACGCTGATGCTGGGTACGACCACCGCGCTGCTCACCGCGGCCCCCACCCAGGCGGCGACACAGGCGACCGGCCAGATCTGCGAGCAGTACGGCTCCACCACCGTCCAGGGCCGCTACACGGTCCAGAACAACCGCTGGGGCACCAGCGCCACCCAGTGCATCAACGTCACCGACAGCGGGTTCACCGTCACCCAGGCGGACGGGTCGGTCGCCACCAACGGTGCCCCGAAGTCCTACCCGTCGATCTTCCTCGGCTGTCACTACACCAACTGCTCGCCGGGGACGAACCTGCCGAAGCGGATCGACACCATCGCCGCCGTGCCGACGTCGTTGACCTACGGGTACGTCAACAACGCGACCTACGACGCGGCGTTCGACATCTGGCTGGACCCCCAGCCGAAGACCGACGGCGTCAACAAGACGGAGATCATGATCTGGTTCAACCGGGTCGGCTCCATCCAGCCCATCGGATCACCCACCAGCAGCGCCACCATCGGCGGCAAGACCTGGGAGATCTGGACCGGGAACAACGGCGGCAACGACGTGATCTCCTTCGTCGCCCCGTCCGCGATCACCAGCTGGTCGTTCGACGTCAAGGACTTCATCGACCGTACGGTCAGCCAGGGCATGGCGTCCTCCAACTGGTACCTGACCAGCGTGCAGGCGGGCTTCGAACCGTGGGTGGGCGGGGCGGGCCTCTCGCTCTCCTCCTTCTCGTCCTCCGTGACCGACGGCCAGGACACCAACGGCAACGGCACCGGCGGCACGACGACACCGCCCGGCGGCGGCACGACGACCCCGCCGACCGGAACGGCCGCCTGCCAGGTCGAGTACACGCCCAACGTGTGGCCGGGCGGGTTCACCACCAACGTCACCGTCAAGAACACCGGCACCACGGCGGTCAACGGCTGGAACCTGGCCTTCACGCTCCCCTCCGGCCAGCAGGTGTCCCAGGCCTGGAACGCGACGGTCAGCCCCACCAGCGGCGCGGTGACCGCGCACAACACCACGTCCAACGCTGTCATCAGCCCCGGAGGCACCCAGAACTTCGGCTTCCAGGGCACCTGGACCGGAACCTACGCGGAACCCTCCGCCTTCACCCTCGGCGGCAGCGCCTGCACGGTCGTCTGACCGCGCCCGCACCGCGGTGACACCCGTGGTGGCCCCGCCGGTAACGCTCACACCCGGCG
>NZ_JBHWZJ010000086.1:0-23134 GCF_042728415.1 Streptomyces sp. NPDC060198
GATCGATTCGCGCGACAGTGAGCGCGCGAATCGCCGCTGGTGGGACGCCGACGCCGGCCGGACGAAGGTGCTACTCGGTGACCTTCTCGATCACCACACTGCCGGTGCCCGCGGCGGTGCCGTGGGCGTTCACGAGGTGGACCTCACCGAAGAACTGCCGCCCCTCGGGGGCCGCACCGGCGACGATCACCTGCGCGCCGACCTGCGCGGACGCGCCGGCCGCCAGGTTCACCGGCGTCGACTCGTCCACCTTGATCGTGCCGAGCGCCGCGGAGTAGAACACGTCGCGGTAGTCGTACGCGGTGGTGCCGGCGGGAACGTCGTACCCGTCCACCACGACCGTGTAGGTACCGGCGGCCGGCGAGGCGATGCTCACCGACTCCTCGGACCCGGCGGTGGTCGAGGCGGCGACCTGCGTGTCGCCGAGGAAGACGTACAGGTCGATGTCCGCGTTGGCGTCCGTGGTGGAGCCGATGGCGACGTCGAGCTTCTCGGCGCCCGCCGGGACGGTCACCTCGAACTGCTGCGCCTGACCCGTCGAGATCGACGGGCGCTCGACCGCGGCCGAACCGAGCGAGCCGCCCTTGAGGTAGCCGGTCAGTGCGGCGGCCTCGTTGGTGACGGTCCAGTCCACCGCGGCCGGGGTGCCGATCTTCGCTTCGGCGATGGTCTGCACCGCCGGGTCGAAGGTGGCGCCGAGCAGCGAGACGTCGAGCTTGAACGGGTTCGCCAGGAGCGGCGACGTACGCCGGGCCTCGATCTCGATCTCCCAGACGCCGGGCTGCGGGTCCTTGTAGGACCGCGCGTCCGGACGGCAGGTGTTGGTCGGGCTCTCGTAGTTCGGGTAGCAGTAGATCGTCGAGCTGTCCTCGACCGCGACCCCGTACGGGTGGATCGAGATGAACCGCGTCTGGCTGCCCGCGCGCAGGGCGCCGAGCGCGACCTCCAGCGTCTTGGCGCCCTCCGGCACGTTCAGGAAGTACGACGTGGTGCCGTTGCGCTGCACCGAGCCGGACGCCGCGAACGCGTTCGTCGGGGCCTTGATGTCGGTGGCGACGACGACGGTGGCCAGGATCTGCTGGTCCACGCCCACGGTCTTGGCGTCGTTCACCTCCAGGACGGCGCTGTGCACGCCGACCGAGCGCGGCTGCGCCTGGACCTTCACGGTCACCGGGGTGCCGAGCGGCAGCTTGACGGTGCTCGGGCCGACCAGCTTGAAGGTGCCGTCGCCGTTCTTCCACGACAGCTTGTGCGCGACGTCGCGGTCGGCGCCCGTCGTACGGGTGATGACCACGTCGTACGTCTTCTTCTGGCCGGTCTTCAGGCCGCCCTCACGGTCGTACAGGCCGGTGCCGAAGCCCGGGTCCTTGAGCGCGAAGTCGATCGAGGTGTCGACCGGGGCCTTGACCGCGTACTCGTTGGCCGTGGCGCCCTTCTTGATGAGCTTCCACGCGTCCAGGATGTTGATCAGACCGGAACCCTGGGCGTGCGCCGGCACGTTCTTGATCTGGGTCGCGGAGCTGGTCAGCGCGGTGCGCAGATCGGCCGGGGCCAGGTCGATGCCCTTCTGCTTCGCGGCGGAGAGCAGCAGTGCGGTGGCGCCGGCGGCCTGCGGGGAGGCCATCGAGGTGCCCTGGAGCATCGAGTAGCCGGCAGGCAGGGAGTAACCCGCCTCCTTGACCGGAGCGCCGGGCAGCCAGGTCGGGGTGGTGTTGATGGCCGCGCCGGGGGCGCTGATGATCGGCGCGAAGCCGCCGTCCTCACGCGGACCGCGCGAGGAGAAGGGCAGCATGTCGTACTTCTTGGTCACGAGGGAGCCGTAGTTGGCCGCCCACGTCTCCTTGGAGATCGACGCGCCCACCGAGACCACGTGGTCGGCGAGACCGGGGTCACCGATGGTGTTGACACCGGGACCGTCGTTGCCGGCCGAGATGACCAGCTGGACGCCGTAGATGTCGATGAGCTGCTTGTACAGCTCGGCGCGGGCGTTGTTGCCGTCGTTGAGCGGCGGCAGGCCGCCGATCGACATGTTGACGACGTCGACACCGCGGTTCACGACGAGGTCGATCATGCCCTCGGTGAGGGCGATGTTGGTGCAGCCGCCGGTCCAGGTGCAGGCGCGCGAGGAGACGATCTTCGCGCCGGGGGCCGCGCCGTTCATCGCGCCGCCGAACAGGCCGTTGGCCGCGGTGATGCCCGCGACGTGCGTGCCGTGCTCGCCCTCGATGACGCCGATGCTGACGTAGTCGGAGGTGGCGCCCGCCGCGTTGTAGACGACGTTCTTGCGCGTCTCCACGACGAACGGGATGCGCTCGGCGACATCGGTGCGCGGGTCGTCCGTACCGAAGTACGAGACCTGGTGCTTCTCCTTGTACGGCAGGAGGACCGTGTCGTCGGAGAAGTCGGCGTTGTTGTTCAGGTCCACCCGGGTCGTGCCGGTGACCGGGTCGTACAGCACGCCCCAGGTGTCGGTGTTGTCACCGTCACGGTTGAGGTCGCCCAGCATCTCGCCGCCGTTGGTGGCGGACTCGCGGAACAGGCTGAACTTGTACGAGCCGGCGGGCGCCTTGTAGGTGACGCCGCCGAGCGTGAAGGAGGGGCCGGAGACCGCCTGCGTCATCCGCAGCCAGGTGCCGTCCGCGTCGCTGACCGGGTCGGTCGCGGTGACCCAGTCGACGATCTTGCGCTCGCCGGTGCTGGTCTTCTGGAGCGCGGGGTGGGCGAGGTCCACACCGGAGTCCAGGATGCCGATGGTGACGCCCCGGCCGTCCGCCTTCGGGTTCTGCTTCACGAAGTCGACCGCACCCGTCTCGAAGGACGGGTTGTACGGGTTCTTCGCGGGCGTCTTCTTCGAGGGCGCCGCGTACGTGGTGGACGTCGTGGCCGTCTTCGCGCCGGCGGCACGGTCCGCCGAAGGCGTCGGGTCGTCGAGCTCGATCTCCTGGCGGAGGTCGATGCCGAGCACGGACGACAGCTTCGAGGCCGATGCGATGGTGGCCTTCGCCGTCTTCGTCGGGACGGTCGCCCGGACGTAGCCGAGCTTGTCGTACGTGATGCCGGGCACGGACCCGCTGACGGCGTCGAGCTGGCTCTTGACCTGCTCGGTGGAGCCGGGCTTCGTGGCGACCATCAGCGTGACGTTCTTCTCGCCCTTGGCCTCGGCCTGCGCCAGGACCTGGGCGTCGGACTTGCCGAGCTTGTCGCCCGAGTCGCTCGTGGCGGCGGGCTTGACGGCGGTCGCTGCCGGGTCGTCCGCGGCGAAGACCGGAGCGGTGGCGGTGGCGGCGAGCGCTGCCACCAGACCCGCCGCGGCGGCCACCCGGGCCACGCGTCCGGCCGCCGGTATGGAACCGGGGGAATCCTTGGTCATCAGCATCCCTGTGTATCAGAAAGGAAGAGTCCGGAATTCGGTACCGGATGACCGCTCACCCTTTCGTATCTGACAGGGTTTTGTGGAGAGTTGACGGAGGCGCGTAGATGACATGGCGTAGATCCGCCACCGTTGCCCCTGCGTCACCGGGGAGAAAAGGTGTCAGATCATGCCCTCGCGACAGTCGAGGGGCCCGTCCGTCCGGAGCCCGCCGCTCCGCTCAGCGCGGCAACGCCGTCACGTACGCCGCGGGTCGCCGGTCCCGCGCCGCGCACAGCGCCGTCCGCACCACGCCCGCCTGCCGCTCCGCCGCCTCGCACAGTGCCTCCGCCGAGAGCCGCACCACCGTGACCCCGAGCCGCTCCAGGTACTCCCGCAGCACCGCGTGCGCGACCGGCTCCGGCTCGGGTTGCGCCCGCCCCCGCGAGCCGCGCGGGGCCGGCCAGGGCGTGGCGGCGCACCGGGGGGCCCGCGCGGTGTCCAGCTCCACCGCCACCGCCTCCTCGGGCCAGTAGGCGTCCACGCTGCCCAGATGAGGGCCGCCGGGCAGCCGCAGATCCACGTTCCACACCGGCTCGGGCAGCCCGTGCACCCGCACCAGGGCGTACAGCCGTTCCTCGGCGAGGCTCCGGCCCTCCGCGAGCAGCAGCTCGACCGCACGGGCCACCGCGGGCCGGCCCAGCAGCTTCGCCGCGCTCAATTCGGCCACGAGGACGGCGGGTTCGCAGTGACCGTCGCGGGCCGCCTCGGCCAGCAGCAGGCGTACCGCGGCCGGGTCGTCGAGCCCTGCCACCACGTCGGCGACGGCCCGCTCCGCGGGCACCACCGGGAAGCCGTCGACCACCGCCGGCTCCTCGGAGAGGGCCGCGCGCACCACCCGGACGAAGCCCGCCGACCGCAGCCGCCGGGTGCGCGGCACGAGCACGTCGACGTGGCTGAGCACCGGCACGGCCGGCGCGGCGGCGAAGCCGTGCAACGCCAGCGCCGCCACCCCTGTGACGGCCGCGCCCCCGGTCCCCGCGTCCGTGCCCGTACGGTCCGTACCGGCCCTTTCGGGACCGTTCTGCGAGCCGCGACGGCCGGTGGCCGGCCGGCCCGCGTACAGCAGCGCCGCCCGCAACCGCTCACGCCCGCCGACCGGTCCCGTGTCCAACAGGTAGACGCCCGGCAGCAGCTGCTGCCAGGGGCCCCGGGGCGCGCAGCGCTCGGAGACCCGCGCGGCGGTCAGGCCCTCCCGCCGCAGCTGCGCGCCGGTGACGATCCGCGGCTCGGCCCCGGGTGTGCGGGGGAGGACGCGGGGGGAGGACAGGGAGGTGTCGTGGTTCATGCAGAGGCACTTTCCGCCGCCGGACCGGCCGCTAACCCCTGTTACAGGCCCGTCGACATACCAGGACAGCACGGGCCCCCTGCGTGCGGACCGGTGATCGAAAAGGCCCGCCGTGCGGAAGTTGCCCGGGCGGGCGGGGCGGACCGGGGCGGCCGTGCGCGCCCCGTAGCGCCCCGCACGTGCGGCGCACACGACCGTGCGGGCCGCCCCCCTCGGACGGAAGGGGACGGCCCGCACGGGGGAGCCGGGGTCAGGGGCTTTCGTTCGGATCGAGGCCGGCATGACCCCGACGAGAGGTCCTACGCCGCCGCGTCGCACTCCTGACCGCGCAGCGCGCGTGCCAGGTCGTCACGGGCCTCCAGCACCAGGCGGCGCAGCGCGGGCGCCGCGTCCTCGTGCTCCTTCAGCCACGCGTCGGTCGCCTCCAGCGTCGCGGGGTCGTCCTGGAGCCCCGGGAACAGCCCCGAGACCACGTCCATCCCGATCTGGATGGAGCGCTCCTTCCACACCCGTTCGATCGCCGCGAAGTACTTCCCGGCGTAGGGCGCGAGGAGTTCGCGCTGCGAGGGCCGGACGAATCCGGCGATCGTCGCCTCGACCAGCGCGTTGGAGAGCCGGTCGGACTCCACGACCGCCGCCCACGCCTGGTCCTTGACCGCCGCCGAGGGGCGCGCGGCCAGGCAGCGCACCTGGTGGCGCTTGCCCGACGCCGTGTCGTCACGGGTCAGTTCGGCCTCGATCGCGGCCTCGTCCGCCACCCCGCGCGCGGCCAGTGGGAAGAGGAACGCCCAGCGCAGCTCCTGGTCGACGTCGAGCCCGTCGATCACGGCGGAGCCGTCGAGCAGTTCGCCCAGCAGCCGGAGATCCTCGTCCGAGGAGGCCGACGAGGCGAAGAACCGGGCCCAGGTCAGCTGGTCCTGGCCGCCCGGCACGGCGAGCCGCAGCTCGCGCAGCGCACCCTCGGCCAGCAGCCGGCCGCCTTCCTCGCGCCAGGACGGGGCCACGTAGTGGGTGAGCGCCGAGTGGGCCCAGTTGTGCAGCATCTGGAGCACGCCGATGTCCGACTCGCGCCCGGCGAAGGCGAGAACCAGGGCGATGAAGTCGCGGGCCGGCATCAGCCCGTCGCGGGTCATGTTCCACAGCGCCGACCAGCAGAGCGCGCGGGCCAGCGGATCGGTGACGGCGCCGAGGTGGTCGCGCAGGGTGGCGAGGGACTCCTCGTCGAAGCGGACCTTGCAGTACGTCAGGTCGTCGTCGTTGACGAGGACCAGCTCGGGCTTCTCGGCCCCGGCCAGCTCGGCGACGACCGTGCGCGCACCGGCCACGTCCGTCTCGGCGCGGGCGTAACGCGTCAGCGCGCCGCTCCCGTCCTTCCGGTACAGGCCCACCGCGATCCGGTGCGGGCGCAGCTCCGGGTGGGAGGCGGCGGCCTCCTGGACCACGGCGAGTTCGGCGATCCGGCCCTCGGCGTCGTACGACACGACCGGCGTGAGGCTGTTGACGCCCGCCGTCTGGAGCCAGGCGCGGGACCAGGCCGTCATGTCGCGGCCGGAGGTGTCGGCGAGCACCGACAGCAGGTCGCCGAGGCGGGTGTTGCCGTAGGCGTGCTGCTTGAAGTAGCGCCGGGCGCCTTCGAGGAACGCGTCCCGCCCGACGTACGCCACCAGCTGCTTCAGGACGGAGGCGCCCTTGGCGTACGTGATGCCGTCGAAGTTCAGCTTGGCGTCCTCCAGGTCACGGATGTCGGCCGTGACCGGGTGGGTGGAGGGCAGCTGGTCGGCGCGGTAGGCCCACGCCTTGCGGTTGTTGGCGAAGGTGATCCAGCCGTTGGTGAAGCGGGTGGCCTCCACCATCGAGAAGGAGCCCATGAAGTCCGCGAAGGACTCCTTCAGCCACAGGTCGTCCCACCAGCTCATGGTGACGAGGTCGCCGAACCACATGTGCGCCATCTCGTGCAGGATGACGTTGGCCCGGCGCTCGTAGGACGCCGTGGTGACCTTGCCGCGGTAGATGTACTCCTCGCGGAAGGTGACCAGGCCGGGGTTCTCCATCGCGCCGAGGTTGTACTCCGGTACAAACGCCTGGTCGTACTTCCCGAACGGGTACGGGTAGTCGAAGTGGTCGTGGAAGAAGTCCAGACCCTGCTTGGTGATGAGGAAGACGTCGTCCGCGTCGAAGTGACGGGCGAGACCCTTGCGGCACATCGCGCCGAGCGGGATCTCCAGCGTGCTGCCGTCCTCGAACGTACGGGAGTAGTGGTCCGTCACGTAGTGGTACGGACCCGCGACCACGGTGGTGATGTACGTCGAGATCGGCTTGGTCTCGGCGAACCGCCACTCCCCGCCCTCGTGGGACTCCTCGGCGCCGTTGCTCCAGACCCGCCAGCCCTCGGGGGCCGTCACCCGGAAGCGGTACGGGGCCTTCAGATCGGGCTGCTCGAAGTTGGCGAAAACGCGTCGGGCGTCGGCGGGTTCGTACTGCGTGTAGAGGTAGACCTCGCCGTCCTCCGGGTCGACGAACCGGTGCATCCCCTCGCCGGTCCGGCTGTACGCGCACCGCGCGTCGACCACCAGGACGTTCTCGCCCTCGGCCAGGGAGTCCAGCGCCACGCGGGTCCCGTCGAAGACGGCCGCCGGGTCGAGCGCGGTGCCGTTCAGGGTCACCGCGTCCACGCCGGGGGCGATCAGGTCGGCGAAGGTGGAGGCACCGGCGCGCGCCGAACGGAAGCGGATGGTGGTGACGGAGCGGAAGGTGCGGGGGGCGTCGCCCTCCTCGGCCCGGCCGACGGCGGACCGCAGGTCGAGCGCGATCTCGTATCCGTCGACGGTCAGCAGTTCCGCCCGCTCGTGGGCCTCTTCGCGGGACAGGTTCTCACCGGGCACCGGCACTCCTTCGTGACTCGATATCGAATGTTTTGATCCTCGCACGCCGCTCTCCGGGGAATGTCCGGGCGGTCCCCCGCGTTGTCCGCGCGGAGACCGAAGCTGCCAAGGAGAGACATGTCCGACACCACCACCGCACCTGGCAAGACCCCCGCGGACTTCTGGTTCGACCCGCTCTGCCCGTGGGCGTGGATGACCTCCCGCTGGATGCTGGAGGTCGAGAAGGTACGCGACGTCGAGGTCCGCTGGCACGTGATGAGCCTGGCCGTCCTCAACGAGGACAAGCTGGACGATCTGCCCGCCGAGTACCGCGAGCTGCTGGAGAAGAAGGCGTGGGGCCCGGTCCGGGTCGTCGTCGCCGCCCAGCAACTGCACGGTGACGAGGTCGTCCCCGGCCTCTACACCGCGCTCGGCACCCGCTTCCACAACAACGGCGAGGGCCCGACCCGCGAGGCCGTCCTCGGCGCGCTCGCCGACGTGGACCTGCCCGCCTCGCTCGCCGACTTCATGGACGACGACACCTACGACGCCGAGCTGCGCGCCTCCCACCAGGAGGGCATCGACAAGGTCGGCCAGGAGGTCGGCACCCCGGTCATCGCCGTGCCCGGCGCCGACGGCGGGCAGGTCGCCTTCTTCGGCCCGGTCGTGACCCCGGCGCCCAAGGGCGAGGACGCCGCGAAGCTCTGGGACGGCACGCTCCTGGTGGCCTCGATCCCCGGCTTCTACGAGATCAAGCGGACCCGCACCCAGGGCCCGATCTTCGACTGATCCGGCGCGACGGACGAGTGCGGGGCGGGGGCGGACACCACGGCCTCCGCCCCGCGCCCGCTCCCCCGGATTCGTTCGCACACCCGCAACACGCGAACCCTTGTTCCCCCGGTGGACTGGCCGCATGATCGGCCCCATGCCCGCCGACAGACCCCCGCAGCCCGTACCCGCCCTGCCCCGCCGGGTGCGCGTCGGCTACGGCCTGGGTTCCCTCGCCACCGGCGCCTTCTCCACCGTGCCGGGTCTCGTCCTGCTCTACTACCTCACCGACGTGCTGGCCGTGCCCGCCGCCGTCGCCGGGGCCGCCGTCTTCCTCCCGAAGGCATGGGACGTCCTCGTCAACCCGCTGGTCGGCGTGGTCTCCGACCGCAGCCGGCTGCGCGGCGGCCCCCGCCGCCCCTTCCTGCTGATCGGCGCCTGCACCCTGCCGCCGCTCTTCGCGCTGATCTTCGCCGCCCCGTCCCTGCGCGGCGGAGCCGCCGCCGGGTACGTCGCCGTGCTCTTCCTGCTCGCCGCGACCGCGTACGCCGTCTTCCAGGTGCCGTACGTGACGATGCCCGCCGAGATGACCGAGGACCCGGCCGAGCGCGGCCGGGTGCTGGCCTGGCGGGTGGCGTTCCTCGGCATCGCCATCCTGCTCTCCGGCGCGCTGGCCCCCGCGATCGCGCACGCGGACGGCGACACCCCCGCGAGCTACCGGCTGATGGGCGTGATCGTCGCCGTGCTCCTCGCCGCCGGCATGTTCGGCGCCTGGTTCACCACCCGGTGGGCTCCCACCGTCGCCCGGAGCGAGGCCGAGCCCTCGCTGCGCGCCCAGCTCGCCGCCGCCCGCACCAACCGGCCCTTCCTCCACCTCGCGGGGATGTGGACCCTCCAGGCGCTGGCGATCGGCGTGATGCTCGCGGGCGTCCAGTACTTCGCCACCTACACCCTCGGCTCCGCCTCCGCGGTGACCCCGCTCTTCGCCTGCATGATCGGCCCGCTGGTGCTCTTCATGCCGCTGTGGAACCGCCTCGCCCGCCGCAAGGGCACCCGCTACGCCCAGTGGTGCGCCTCGCTGCTCTACATCGCCGGGGCCGTCGCCCTCGCCTTCACCGGAGCCGCCGGTCCGGTGCTCGGCTACCTCGCGGTGGCCGCGGTCGGCATCGCGTACGCCGGTCTGCAACTGCTGCCGCTGACGCTGCTGGCCGACACCCTGGCCGCCGACGCCGTCCGTACCGGCAAGCGCAGGACCGCCACCTTCACCGGCCTGTGGACGGCCGCCGAGACCCTCGCCTTCGCGCTGGGCGCCGGGCTGTTCGCGCTGGTCCTCGCGGTGACCGGGTTCCGCTCCTCGGACGCCGACCACGAGGTCGCCCAGCCGGACGCCGCCCTCACCGGCATCACCGCCGGCATGAGCCTGCTGCCCGCCGTCCTCGCCGCCGCGAGCCTCTGGCTGCTGCACCGCTACCGCGAGGAGGCGCAGCCCCCTCCTGAGACCCCTTCCGTATCCCCTTCCGCACCGAACGAGGACCTGACCCGTGCCGACTGACGCCGTACCCACCCCTGGAACCGGCAGGCCCGCCGGCGAGGTGCTGGCCGAGCTGCGCGCCCTGCGCGGCGCCGACGCCCCCACCCGGGGCGGGCGCACCTTCGCCTACGTCTACGACGCCGGGCTGGAGGGACTCGACGAGCTGACCGCCGAGGCGTACACCGCGTTCGCCACCGTCAACGGGCTCGACCCGACCGTCTTCCCCAGCGTCGCCCGACTGGAGAACGACCTGGTCCGCGCCGCCGTCGACCTCCTCGGCGTGCCCGGCGCCCAGGGCACCTTCACCAGCGGCGGCACCGAGAGCATCCTGCTCGCCGTGAAGACCGCCCGCGACCACGCCCGTGCCGTACGCGGGGTGACGGACCCCCAGCTGGTGCTGCCGTCCACGGCCCACGCGGCCTTCCACAAAGCCGCCCACTACCTGGGCGTGGAGCCGGTCGTCGTCCCCGTCGACCCGGTCACCTTCCGGGCCGACGCCGGCGCGATGGCGGCGGCCCTCACCGACCGCACCGCCCTGGTGGTCGCCTCCACCCCCTCGTACGCCCACGGGGTGATCGACCCGGTCGCAGAGATCGCCGCAGCCGCCTCCGCGCGCGGGGTGCTCTGCCACGTCGACGCCTGCATCGGCGGCTGGCTGCTGCCGCATCTGCGGCGCGCCGGACGGGACATCCCGCCGTTCGACCTGTCGGTGCCCGGCGTCACCTCGCTCTCCGTCGACCTCCACAAGTACGGGTACGCCGACAAGGGCGCCTCCGTGGTGCTCTACCGGGACGCGGAACTCCGCCGCCACCAGTACTTCGCGCACGCCGGATGGCCCGGCTACCCCGTCGTCAACCCCACCGTGCAGGGCACCAAGTCCGGCGGACTGCTCGCCCAGGCGTGGGCGGCGCTCCAGCACGTCGGCGAGGACGGGTACACCGCACTCGCCGGCCGGGTCGCCGAGGCCTCCGACCGACTGCTGGCAGGGCTTCGCGCCCGGCCCGGCCTCCGGGTCCTCGGCGAACCCGCCGCCGGACTCGTGGCGTTCACCGTGCTCGGCCCGCCCGCCGGAGGCCGGGCGGGCGGCGTGGACGAGCCCGACCTCAGCCTGCTGCTCCACCTCGCCGACGAGATGCGCGCGCTCGGCTGGTACCTCCAGCCCCAGCTCTCCTTCGACGGCCTGCCGCCCAACCTGCACCTGACGCTCACCCCGGCCACCGTCGGCCAGGTCGACGCCCTCCTCGCCGACCTGGCCGAGGCGCTGGTCGCCGCCCGCGCACTGGAGCCGGTGGCGGTCGACCCCGCCCTCGCCGCACTGGCCGCCACCCTGGACCCGGACACACTCGGGCCAGAGGAGGTCGCGGGGGTGCTCGCCTTCGCCGGACTGGACGGGGACGCCGGGCTGCCCGGCCGGATGGCCCCGGTCCTCGTGCTGCTCGACGCCCTGCCGGGTCCCCTGAAGGAGCGGCTGCTCGCGGAGTTCATCGGCGCGGTGTTCCGGGTCTGAGCCCACTGGCGCACGTGGAAGAACCCCCGCGAACCATGTCTTCGCGGGGGTTCTTCGTTCATCCGCCTGCCGGGTGAAGGTGGAGAAGACGATCACGAGGCAGGACGTCGGGGAGGTCCGGAGAAGGTCAGGGGGCGAGCAGCAGGACGTTCTCGCGCGCCTTGGCGGCGGTGTACCGCTTCGCCACGTCCTGCCAGTTGACGACCCGCCACATCGCCTCGATGAAGTCGACCTTCTGGTTCTTGTACTGGAGGTAGAAGGCGTGCTCCCAGGCGTCGAACACCAGGATCGGCACGGAGCCCTGGCCGACGTTGCCCTGGTGGTCGTAGACCTGCTCGACGATCAGCCGTGCGCTGAGCGGCTCGTACGCGAGGACGCCCCAGCCCGAACCCTGGGTGGTGGCGGCGGCCTTCGTCAGCTGGGACTTGAAACCGGCGAAGGAGCCGAAGGACGCGGTGATCGCGTCCGCGAGGTCGCCGACGCCGTCCGCCGCGAGCGGTTCGCCGCCGCCGTCGCCGGTCATGTTGTGCCAGTAGATCGAGTGCAGGATGTGGCCGGAGAGGTGGAACGCGAGGTTCTTCTGGAGCCCGTTGATCGCACCCCACGCCTCCTTGTCCCGCGCCTCCTCCAGCTGTTCCAGGGTGTCGTTCGCGCCCTTCACGTATGCCGCGTGGTGCTTGTCGTGGTGGAGCTCGATGATCTGCGGGTTGATGACCGGTTCCAGCGCCGCGTAGTCGTAAGGGAGTTCCGGGAGCGTGTACGTGGCCATGGTGCGAACCCTTCAGATGCTCAGCAGTTGTTATTGCAACCTATGTGCAAGTGCAGGCTAGCAGGAAGAAGATCGGGAAGGGGGAGGACCCGGCGGAAATGCCGGTACAGGAAAAGAGGCGGCGGCCCGGGGAATCCCGGACCGCCGCTCTCTGAACGCGTGGACGACCGTCAGCGCGCCGCCGCACCCCGTCGCTGACGGATCAGCCCGGTCGCGATCAGCACCACCGTCAGCGCGCCGGTGGCCAGCAGCTGGTCACGCGTGTCGGGCTGGCGGAGCATCAGTACGAAGATCCCGGCCATCGCCAGCAGTGCGGCCACCGTCGCCACCGGGAACAGCCACATCCGTACCACCAGCTTCTCGGGCTCCTCGCGCTCGGTGCGCCCGCGCAGGACCAGCTGGGAGAGGGCGATGAAGATCCACACGACCAGGATCACCGCGCCGATCATGTTGAGCAGCCACGGGAAGACGTCGTCCGGCCGCCAGTAACTCAGCAGCACGCAGAGGAAGCCGAAGACGGAGGAGGCCAGCACCGCGTTGCGCGGCACCCCGGAGGAGATCCTGCCGAGCACCTTCGGGCCCTGGCCGCGGGCCACCAGTGAACCCGCCATCCGGGAGGCGCCGTAGATGTTGGCGTTCATCGCGGAGAGCAGCGCCACCAGGATCACCACGTCCATGATCCGGCCCGCCGCCGGGATGCCCAGGTGGTCGAGGGTGGCGACGTACGGGCCCTTCTCGACGACCTTCGGGTCGTCCCACGGCACCAGCACCACGATGACCGCCATCGACCCGACGTAGAAGAGCGCGATCCGCCACATCGCCGTACGGACGGCCTTCGCGACCCCGCGCACCGGGTTCTCCGACTCGGCCGCCGCGATGGTGACCGTCTCCAGCCCGCCGTACGCGAAGACGGAGGCCAGCAGCCCGATGATGAAGCCGTTCGCCCCGTGCGGCAGGAAGCCGCCGTCACCGCTGAGGTTGGCGGAGCCGGGGGCGTCCACGTCGGGCAGTACGCCGGTGATCGCCAGTACCCCGAGGATCAGGAAGAGCGAGATGGCGCCGACCTTCAGCGCGGCGAACCAGAATTCGAACTCGCCGAAGTTCCGTACCGCCGCAAGGTTCGTACCCAGGAACGCGGCCATGAAGAGCGCCACCCACATCCACTGCGGGGTGCCCGGAAGCCAGCCCGTCACGATGTCCGCCGCACCGATCCCCTCCAGTCCGACCGCGACCGAGAGCAGCACCCAGAACGACCAGCCCGCGGTGAACCCCGCCCACGGGCCGAGCGCCCGCTCGGCGTGCACGGAGAAGGAGCCGGACGCCGGGTGGGCGGCCGACATCTCGCCGAGCATCCGCATCACCAGCATGACCAGCAGCCCGGACACCGCGTAGGCGATGACGATGGACGGGCCCGCCGAGGCGATGCCCGCGCCGGAGCCGACGAAGAGTCCGGCCCCGATCACCCCGCCGAGCGCGATCATCGACAGATGGCGCTGCCGGAGACCGTTGCCGAGCGACGAGCCGTCCGGGGCGGGGGCCGGAGCGGGGGACCCGGAGGTGGCCGGTGGGCCGGCTGTGGGGGAGGGCGTGGGGGTGCGGGGCATCGACGGGCTCAGTTCGGTCGGCGGGCTCGGGGGGCGGGACCGCGAGGGCGTTCGAGCCGCCGGCCCGGAAGGTTCCCGGCTGGGTGGGGGTGCGGCCCGTTGGACGCCTCAATCTGAACGGATGTACCGCTCATCGGGCAGATCTGTCCGCAATACGGTCACCAGGTCCGCACACCGCACACACCGGGACCGGCCGTCGGAGTGGTGGTTCAGCGCCCCGCCGCCGGCCTCCGGCGCGCCCTGACCTCGCGTACCCACGCGACCAGCAGCACCAGCGCCGTGGCCCCCGCCGACCAGAGCACCTGCCCGCGCGCGGAGTCGTCGACGAGCATCAGCACCAGCACCGCGCCCAGCGCCACCAGGGTCAGCCAGGTCAAGTACGGGTAGCACCACATCCTCAGCACCGGCCCCCGCTCCGCCCCCGAAGCTGCGGCCTCCCGGTCGATGCGCGGCCGCAGCCGCAGCTGGGACAGGGCGATCAGCGCCCAGACGAACAGCAGCACCGCCCCGACCGAGTTCAGCAGGTACAGGAAGACGGTGTCCGGCCACTCCAGGTTGAGGAGTACGGAGACGAAGCCGAAAGCCACCGACGCGAGCACCGCCCGGCGCGGCACCCCGCCCCCGCGCTCCGTCACTCCCGACACCTTGAGCAGCCCGCGCGGCGCCTCGCCCCGTTCGGCGAGCGAGAAGATCATCCGCGAGGAGCCGTAGAGGTTCGCGTTGAGCGCGGAGAGCAGTGCCACGAAGATCACGACGTTCATGATCTGCCCGGCCGACGGCACCCCGATCGAGTCCAGCACCGTCACGTACGGGCTCAGCCCCGACTGTTGCGCGGTCCAGGGCAGCACCGTCACGATCACCAGCATCGAGCCGACGTAGAAGAAGAGGATGCGCACCACCGCGCTGCGCACCGCCCGCCCCACCGCGCGCGCCGGATCGTCGGTCTCGGCGGCGGCGATGGTGAGGACCTCGAGCCCGCCGAAGGCGAAGACCACCGACAGCACCCCGGACACCACCCCGCTCCAGCCGTTCGGCAGGAACCCGCCCCGGCCCGTGAGGTTCGTCAGGCCCACCGGATCGGTGTCCGGCAGCAGCCCGAAGACGGCGAGCGTGCCCAGCACCAGGAAGGCCACGATCGCGCACACCTTCAGTGCGGCGAACCAGAACTCGAACTCGCCGAAGTTCTTCACCGCGGTGAGGTTGGCCGCGGTGAAGACCACCATGAAGACCAGCACCCACGCCCACGGCTCGACGCCCGGCACCCAGCCGTGCGCGATCTGCGCCGCCGCGGTCGCCTCCACCGCCAGCACCACCACCAGCAGGAACCAGTACAGCCAGCCCACGCTGAACCCCGCCCACCGCCCCAGCGCGCGTTCCGCGTGCACGGAGAAAGAGCCCGAGGCGGGCATCGCCGCCGACATCTCCCCGAGCATCCGCATCACCAGCATCGCGAGCGCGCCCGCGACCAGGTACGACACGATGACGGCCGGTCCCGCGACCGCGATCCCGGCGCCCGAACCGACGAACAGCCCCGCCCCGATCACCCCGCCCAGGCCGAGCATCGTCAGATGCCGTTGCTTGAGCCCGTGGGAGAGCGGCTCGGCGGGGGTGGGGGGTGGTGCGTCGCGCATGGGGGGCCAGGCCGCTCTGATCGGTTTAGTGGGGAACCAACAGCGTCTCACGGAGCGAGACGGGGCCAGGAAAGACGTCTGCGCTGTACGAGCCGGAGTGATGAGGCTCACGCCGAGGGGTGGTTGCCTCCGCGTCTTTGTGTGAACCCCACCAAGTCGCGGTCGAGGCCTTTGTGGGCGACACACGGTGATCAGCACCGCGCCCTTCGACTAACGTCAGCCGCAGGCTCGCCTTTTCGGCACTTGCCCGCCCTTGCGTCCGTCGCCCCACCCTCACCCGCGGAGTCCCGATGAGCACTGCTGCCGCCCCCGTCCGTACCGGAGTGGTCCTCGCCGACCTGCTGCCCGCGGTCCGCAACCGCGCCGCCGTCGACGCCGCCCTCGTCCTGGGCGGCGCCGCCCTCACCGGTCTCGCCGCGCAGATAGCGGTCCCGATCCCCGGCTCCCCGGTCCCCGTCACCGGCCAGACCTTCGCCGCGCTCCTCATCGGCAGCGCACTCGGCGCCCGCCGCGGCTTCCTCTCCATGGCGCTGTACGCGGTCGTCGGCATGGCGGGCGTGCCGTGGTTCTCCGGCGGCACCTCCGGCGCGGGCGGCGCCAGCTTCGGCTACATCCTCGGCATGCTGCTCGCCGCGACCGTCGTCGGTGCCCTCGCCCGCCGGGGCGGCGACCGCTCCGTGCTGCGTACCGCGGGCACCATGGTGGTCGGCTCCGCCCTCACCTACGCGGTCGGCGTCCCCTACCTCGCCCTCTCCACCGGCATGTCGGCGAGCGCCGCCATCGCCGCGGGCCTGACGCCCTTCCTCATCGGCGACGCCGTGAAGGCCCTGCTGGCGATGGGCGCGCTGCCCGCCTCCTGGAAGCTCCTCGGCCGTCGCGGCTGAGCCTTCCCCCGTACGAGCCCCGAAAGGCCCACCGGACGCGTTCCGGCGGGCCTTTCGCGCTGTTCCGTACGGGTGCCGCTCAGTCCTCCGCCGCCACCCGGCGCCCGCGCCGCTCCCGTACCAGCGACACCGCGACCACCACCGCCGCGACCAGCAGCGACAGCAGCACCTGCTCGCGGGCCGCGTCGTCGGTGAGCATGTAGACCAGGACGAACGAGATCATCGCGATCGTCGCCCAGGTCAGATACGGGAAGAGCCACATCCGCACGACCGGCCCCTGACGGGACTCGCGCTCGATCATGGGGCGCATCCGCAGCTGGGTGAAGCAGATGACCAGCCAGACGAAGAGCGCCACCGCACCCGAGGAGTTCAGCAGGAAGGCGAAGACGGTGTCGGGCCACCGGTAGTTGAAGAAGACCGCCACGAAGCCGAAGACGACCGAGGAGAGGATCGCCGCCCGCGGGACGCCCCGCTCGTTCACCCGGGTGAGGGCCCGGGGCGCGTCGCCCCGGCCGCCGAGCGAATACGCCATCCGGGAGGCCGTGTACAGGCCGGAGTTGAGGCAGGACAGCACGGCCGTCAGCACGATGACGTCCATCACCTGTCCGGCGTGCGGGATGCCGATCGATTCGAGCGCGGCGACGTAACTGCCCTTCTCCACGATCGACGGGTCGTTCCAGGGCAGCAGCGTCAGCACCACGAGGATCGAGCCCAGATAGAAGACGGCGATCCGCCAGATGACGCTGTTGGTCGCCTTCGAGACGGCGCGCCGCGGGTCCGAGGACTCACCGGCGGCCAGCGTGACGATCTCGCTCCCCATGAAGGAGAAGACCACCATCAGCACCCCGGTCAGGATCGCCCCCGGCCCCTTCGGCAGGAAGCCGCCGCTGTCCGTGAGGTGGGCGAAACCGGACCCGGCGTTGTCCGAGCCGGGGAGCACCCCGAAGACCGCGAGCAGCCCGACGATCACGAAGGCGCCGATGGCCACGACCTTGATCCCGGCGAACCAGAACTCGAACTCGCCGTAACTGCCGACCGAGATCAGGTTCGTGGCGGTCAGCACGGACATCACGATCAGCGCCCACCCCCACTGCGGTACGGCCGGCACCCAGCTCTCCAGGATCGCGGCACCCGCCGTGGCCTCCACGGCGAGCACGACCACCCAGAAGAACCAGTACAGCCAGCCGATCGAGAAGCCCGCCCAGCGCCCGAGGGCCTGGTCGGCATAGGCGGAGAAGCTGCCCGAGCTGGGCCGTGCGGCTGCCATCTCGCCGAGCATCCGCATCACCAGCACCACCATGGTGCCGACCAGGGCGTACGAGACGAGGATCGCGGGACCGGCGGCGGCGATGCCCGCGCCGGAACCCACGAAGAGGCCCGCGCCGATCACCCCGCCGATGGCGATCATCGAGAGGTGACGGTTCTTGAGTCCGGCCTTGAGCTGCCCCTCGGAGCCCCCGGAGCGGTCCGGCCCGCCGGGCTCGCCGCCCGCTTCCGTCACTGCCGTTCCCGACGTCATGGCTGGATTCCTCACGTAACGGCCTTCGCGCGGCCTCCGTACGGCCTTCGCGCGGCCTCCGTACGGCCTGCGCGCGGCTGGTCCGGGCGGATCGCGACGAGCCGCCCTGTCCGAGCCGGGACCGCGTGCGTCCGCGGTCCCCGCAGGTCCGCGGGGGTACGTTCGGTGTCCCGGCCACGACCCCGCGAAGGGCTCCGACCCCGCTGACGGCTACCCTGCCGCGCTCGTGCCACACTTTCCGGCATGCGCGTGTACCTCGGATCGGACCATGCCGGCTACGAACTCAAGAACCACCTCGTCGAGTGGCTGACGGCCCACGGCCACGAGGCCGTCGACTGTGGACCCCACATCTACGACGCCCAGGACGACTACCCGCCGTTCTGCCTCCGCGCCGCCGAGAAGACGGCTGCGGACCCGGACAGCCTCGGCGTCGTGATCGGCGGCTCGGGCAACGGCGAGCAGATCGCCGCCAACAAGGTCAAGGGCGTCCGTGCGGCGCTGGCCTGGAGCGAGCAGACCGCCGCCCTCGGCCGCGAGCACAACAACGCCAACGTGGTGGCCATCGGCGGCCGGATGCACTCCGAGGAGGAGTCCACCAAGTTCGTCGAGATCTTCCTCAGCACGCCGTACTCGAACGAGGAGCGCCACACCCGGCGCATCGAGATGCTCTCGGCGTACGAGGAGACCGGCGCTCTCCCGCCGATCCCCGCCCACCACCCGCAGCAGGGCTGACCCAGCCGCCCGCACCCGCCGACCACCCACCGTGCCGCCAGGGCACAGGCCGTGTGGAGGAAGTCCCGCCGGCCACGCCCTCCGGGCGGACGGCGCCGCTTCCCCCACCACGCCCTCGCCCGGCGGCACGGCCCGTTCCACCCGCCGTCGCGCGCCGGCCATTTCGCCCGTCAGGAGAGCGTCCGTGCCCGAGGGCCACACGATCCACCGCCTCGCCGCCGACCACCGCGAGCGGTTCGCCGGTCGGCCGGTGCGCGTCAGCAGCCCGCAGGGGAAGTTCTCCGACAGCGCGGCGCTGCTCGACGGCCGGGTGCTCGACGCCGTCGACGCCCACGGCAAGCACCTCTTCCTCGGCTTCGGCGCCACCGGCTGGGTCCACATCCACCTCGGACTCTTCGGGAAGCTCGGCTTCGGTACCGTCCCGGCCCCGCCGCCCACCGACACCGTCCGCCTCCGGCTGCGCGGCGAGGACCACTACGCCGATCTGCGGGGCCCCACCACCTGCGCGCTCATCACCGAGCCCGAGAAGCAGGCGATACACGAGCGCCTCGGCCCGGACCCCCTGCGCACCGACGAGGACGGGACGCGCGCCTGGCAGCGGATCTCCCGCAGCCGGGTCACGGTCGCCGCCCTGCTGATGGACCAGAAGGTCGTCTCCGGCGTGGGCAACGTCTACCGCGCCGAGGTCCTCTTCCGTCACGGCATCGACCCGTACCGCCCCGGCAAGGACCTCACCCGCGCCGAGTGGGACGCGATCTGGGCCGACCTCGTCCTGCTGATGCGCGAGGGGGTGCGGAACAACCGCATCGACACCGTCCGCCCCGAGCACCTGCCCGAGGCGATGGGCCGCCCGCCCCGCGTCGACGACCACGGCGGCGAGGTCTACGTCTACCGGCGCGACCGGCGGCCCTGCCACGTCTGCGGCACCGACGTCCGCACCGCCGGACTGGCCGCCCGCAACCTCTTCTGGTGCCCCACCTGCCAGAAGCGCTGACCGCGCCGCCGAACCGGCCACCGCCGGAGGTACGCGGGGCGTCGCGTGTCCCGGTCCGCGCGTTTCCACCCCGTCGAAAGCACGTTCACGCACGGCCGTCCGCAGCACCCCGGGCGAGGGGCCCGGGACCGTCCGGTTCCGAGGTCGTACGCCACGCCCACCAGCGTCTCCACCGGCGGGGCGACCCTATTTCGTACCTCTCCCCACCGGGGTCCCCCTGCACGGGGAGCCGTTCGGTCGATAAGGTCCCGACAATGGCCTCTCGCGACGGAGTGAACGCGTACATGGCCCGGTGGCGGCGAACGGCACACCGGGCCCGCATCGCGCTGCGCCGGTCCGGGGTCGACTACTTCCGCGGCGACGGGGCCGACTGGATAGCCTTCGCGGGCCTGTTGCTGACGATCCCCGCCATCACGGTGGCCACCATGTGGAACCCGGAATGGTTCTCTCCCACGGCCCTCGTGCTGCCGATCGTCGCCGGCGGCCTGCTGCTCCGCCCCTCCAGCCTGCTCACCCTGTACGCGGTCGCGGCAGGCGCGTTGATCGTCGAGTCCTTCACCCTCGGCACGGCCCCGGTCGACGTCACGGTCACTCCGGGCAATGTGCTCGTGGTCGGAGCCTGCGGTTTCTTCGGGCTGGTGCTCGCCCAGTTCCGGGCCCGTGTCGGAGTGCCGTGGCGGCGCGGCGGCACCATGCTCTTCGACCTGCGCGAACGCATCCGCGTCCAGAGCGCGCTGCCCCGGCTGCCGAAGGGCTGGCACTGCGAGATGTCGCTGCGGCCCGCCGGGGGGCAGTCCTTCTCGGGCGACTTCGTCGTCGCGGCACGCACCCACGGCGGACGCACGCTGGAGGTCGTCCTCACCGACGTCTCCGGCAAGGGCATGGACGCCGGCTCCCGCGCCCTGCTGCTCTCCGGCGCCTTCGGCGGCCTCCTCGGCTCACTGCCTCCGCACGGCTTCCTGCCCGCGGCCAACGGCTACCTGCTGCGCCAGGACTGGGACGAGGGGTTCGCCACCTCGATCCACCTGGTGCTGGACCTGGAGACCGGCGACTACGAGATTCTCTCGGCCGGCCACCCTCCCGCCCTCCAGCTGAACTCCGCGACCGGGCAGTGGGAGGAGAAGGCCGCCGAGGGGCCGTTGCTCGGCGTCTACGACGGAGCGGAGTTCGACGCGGTCAAGGGCTCGCTGGCCTCGGGCGACGTCCTGATGCTCTTCACGGACGGCCTGGTCGAGGCGTCGGACCGGGACATCGCCGACGGCATCGACCGGCTGACCGGCGAGGCGGACCGGTACGTCACGACCGGCTTCGAAGGCGCGGCCTGGCATCTGATCGAGGCGTGCGCGAAGGACGTCAACGACGACCGCGCGCTGCTTCTGCTCTCCCGCCGGGGCTGAGCCGGCCCAAAGCGTGTTGCGGAAGTCCCGCCTGTCCGGCGACGCCCGGCACGCACGCTCGCCGCGTTGTCGGGATCGCCCCGGTACGTCCAGTATCGGGGCGACCCTGCGCCGTGCGATCGCACGCACCGGACGCGGCCGGACCCGCCCTCCGGGCGGACGGCGCCACTTCCGCAACACGCTTCAGGGGCTCTCCGGCACAGCCCGGCCCGGCCTCCCGCCGGACTTTCCGCCGGGCAGCCACCTCGCCGGCCAGGAGGAACGGCTCGCGGCGAGCGGAGCGAGGACCGCGAGCACCAGGACGTACCCGGCGATGAACGGCGAGAGCCGCTCGTCGAGCCCGGCACCCGCGGCCATGGCCGCGAGGATCAGCGCGAACTCGCCCCTGGCCAGCAGGGTGGTGGCGATGTTCGCGACGGCGAGGGGGCCGAAGCCGTACACCTTCGCGGTGGCCAGCCCGGCGAACACGTTCATCACGGCGGTCACGGCGACGGCCGCCAGCACCGGCCACACGACGCTCGGCAGGTCGCCCGGGTCGATCGAGAGGCCGAAGGCGAAGAAGAAGATCGCGCCGAACGCGTCCCGCAAGGGGCTGACCAGTCCCCGGATGCGTTCCCCCGAGCTGGTGCCGCCGAGCATCAGGCCGACCATGAAGGCGCCGATGGCGTCGGCGACGCCGAACCACTCGGACACCCCGGCGACGAAGACCGCCACGCCCAGGAAGGAGATCACCAGGAGCTCGTCGTTCTCGGTGCGGATCAGCCGGGAGAGGGCGCGGGTGCCGAAGCGGGCCACCAGAGCGAGGACCACGAGGAAGCCGAACGCCTTCCCGCCGTCCAGCAGGGCCGCGCCCACGCTGTCCGCCCCGGACAGGACGGGCTGGAGCGCGGCGAGATAGAGGGCCAGGAACACGTCCTCGACGACGATGATGCCGAGGATCGGCCTGGTCTCGGGGTTTCCGAGCCTCCCGAGGTCCACGAGGACCTTGGTGACGATCGCCGAGGACGAGATGCCGAGCACTCCGGCGAGTACCAGTGCCTCCGGGGTTCCCCATCCCAGCGCGTAACCGAAGCCGAGACCGCCGCCGACGTTCAGGGCCAGGTACACGCCGCCGGCGATCATCATCTTGCGTCCACCGGTCCGCAGATCGTCGAGGTGGAACTCCAGGCCGAGGTAGAAGAGCAGCAGCACCAGGCCGAGGGCCGCGAGCATCTCCAGATCGTGCGGGTCCGCCACCAGCACGATGCCGGGCGTGTGCGGGCCCAGGAGCGTCCCGGCCAGGATGAACAGCGGGATGGTCGGCAGTCCGATCCTGGCCCCGGCCCGTGCGAGCACGGCGGCGGCCAGAAAAGCGCCCCCCATGGCGATGAGCGTGTCGGCGTGTCCGATGAGCCCACTCCTTCGGTAGGTCGACAAGTCGAGACGAAAGGTAAAGAAGGAGTCAAGAATTCTCCGTACGGACGTTACCGAACCCGCCCCGCAGTCGGCGGCGTCCACGAGCGGGCGGGCCGGCGGACCGGCCCGGAAGCCGTCCGGACGGGGGTGCGGGGGAGGACCGCGGGCTGCGCGGAGGGACGGGTCACGGCTCTTTGCCCTCGGGCCGGGGGCCCGGCCGTAGAGTCGGCCCATGCCGGAGCCCCTGTGGACCCTGACCGAGGTGGAGGCGCTCGCCCGCGCCGCGCACGCCACCCAGACCGACAAGGCGGGCCGCCCGTACGCCGAACACCTCGCGGCCGTGGCCGAGGGGGTGCGGGCCACGGGTGGCAGCGCCGAGCAGATCGCCGCCGCCTGGCTGCACGACTCCGTCGAGGACGGGGTGCTGAGCAGGGAGTGGCTGGCCGGCGCGGCACTCGACCCCCACGTCAAGGAGCTGGTGCGGGCCCTCACCCGGGGGAAGGGCGAGGAGCCGGCCGCGTACACCGCGAGGATTCTCGCCACTCCGGGGGCCTTGCTGATCAAGAGGGCGGACCTCGCCCACAACGCGGATCCGGCCCGTCTGGCGGTGCTGGAGCCGGCTACCCGTGACCGGCTGACCGAGAAATATGCCCATGTGCGGCGACTTCTGGGTCTCCAAGTCGATGAATCGCCTCCGGACCGAATGAATTCGGCCAACCCTGGCCCGAAGTGAGACCGGCCAGGCCCGAAGTGCGACCGGCCCGCGCCGGGCGGAGGCCTCCGGCCCGGGCGGAGACCTCCCGGGGAGGCGGGCGAGCGGACCCGGGTGCTTCGCAAGAAGAACC